>CAZEQV010000009.1:0-25088 GCA_964514435.1 uncultured Verrucomicrobiota bacterium | reverse complement strand
GCGCGAGCGCGGTGTACAGCGGCAGCTATGTGGCGACGGAGACGACCTCGACCGACGTGGTGACGGCGACGGGCACGGTGCCGGCGATATGCGGTGGCGGCACGGTGCAGGACACGGCCAGCGCGACATGCGAGATCACCTGCGCTCCGAGCATAGACGTGACGAAGGTGTGTTCGAGCGCGCAAGCGACGCCGGACAATCCGGTGATCAACTTCAACGGGACGGTGACCAACACTGGCAACACGACGTTGACGAACGTGACGGTGGTGGACAACAAGGCCGGATCGGTGCTTGGTCCGGTCACGCTGGCGCCCGGCGCGAGCGCGGTGTACAGCGGCAGCTATGTGGCGACGGAGACGACCTCGACCGATGTGGTGACGGCGACGGGCACGGTGCCGGCGATTTGCGGTGGCGGCACGGTGCAGGACACGGCCAGCGCGACATGCGTTGTTGCGTGTTCGCCGGATATGCAGATTACGAAGGTTTGTTCGACGAGCGGCAGCACGGCGGATAGCCCCGTTGTGAACTTCAACGGCACGGTGACGAATTCCGGTAACGTGACGCTCACAGGCGTCATGGTGGTGGATGACAAAGCCGGTGCGGTGTTGGGGCCGGTATCCTTGGCTCCGGGTGCGTCTGTTGCCTACAGTGGATCTTATCTTGCCACGGGAAGTCCCACGACCAATACGGTTTCGGCATCGGCGAATGTTTCGACATTCTGCGGCGGCGGCACGCTGCAACGGACGGCCATTGCGGTGTGCTCGATTGAATGCAGTCCCTCAATTGAAGTGACAAAGGTTTGCTCCAGCGAGAATGCCACGCCGCAAAACCCGGTGATCCTATTCAATGGAACGGTCACGAATACGGGTGATGCGACGTTGACGGGTGTGGTGGTTGTGGATGACCACGCCGGTCAGGTTCTGGGGCCGATCACATTGGCTCCGGGCGCCAGCGCGGCTTACAGCGGCAGCTACACGGCCACATCGGTTAGTTCCACGAATGTGGTGACGGCAACGGGCACGGTGCCATCATTCTGCGGTGGCAGTACGGTTCAAGACACAGCAACGGCTTCCTGTGACATCGAGTGTTTGCCGTCTATTTCGGTGACCAAGGTTTGCCAGGATGCGGAACGGGCCGGCATGGCAATCACGTTCAACGGCACAGTGACGAACACCGGCAATGTGACGTTGACGGGTGTGACGGTAACCGATGACAAGGCCGGTCAAGTTCTCGGTCCCATCACGCTGGCGCCGGGCGCGACGGCGACTTATTCGGGCAGTTACATTCCGACGGAACTGGTTTCAACGGATACCGTGACGGCTACTGGCACCAGTTCCGCGTTGTGCGGCAGTCAGAGTGTCTCAGCGACGGCCAGCGCGACATGCCAGGTTCCCTGCACGCCCATCTTGACGGTCACCAAGCTCTGCAATAACGCCACCGGACAGGGCGGCGCGATTGCCTTCTCGGGCGCGGTGATCAATGACGGCGATGTGATGTTGAGCGATGTGCTGGTGGTGGATGTGATCGGTTCGACGACGAATCTCTTGCTCGGACCATTGGATCTCGCAGCCGGCACGGCGACAAACTACTCCGGCAGCTATGTGCCTGCGGAGAGTCCCTCGACGGATATCGTCATCGCCCGCGGGTTCACGCCCCAGATTTGCGGCGGAAACGAGATCGTCAGTTCGGCCAGCGCGACTTGTATGGTTGTTTGCACGCCGGCCATTGCGGTGACAAAGCAATGTGTGAACGCGACGGCGCCGGGACAACCGATATTTTTCTCCGGTACCGTGAGCAATACCGGCAATGCCACGCTGGAAGGTGTCACGGTTGTGGACGACAAGGCCGGCTTGGTTCTTGGACCGGTCACGTTGGTTTCAGGCGCGAGCATCGGATACTCCGGCAGCTATGTGCCGACAACTTGTCCGTCCACTGACACAGTCACGGCGAGCGGAACGGCTTCGACCATTTGCGGAGGGGCGGTTGTTTCCGCCTCGGCACAGGCGACCTGCTCGACGCCGGTGGGGCCGGCCATTGCAGTGACGAAGAATTGCGTTGGGAATGGCAATCCAGACAGTCCGGTCATCAACTTTAACGGTGTCGTTCATAACACCGGCAACGTGGTGCTGAACAACGTCACGGTTGTGGATGACAAGGCCGGTTTGGTGTTGTCCTTGCCGTCGTTGGCAGTGGGCGCCACGGCGCCTTACAGCGGCAGCTATGTTCCGACCACAAACCCGTCCACGGATACCGTGACGGCGACCGGTACGGTGGCTGGTGATGCAAGCTGCGGCGGTGGCAGCAATGTGACCGCCTCGGCGAATTGCACAGCCAGCATTGCTTGCCAGCCGAAGATCGCGGTGACCAAGACCTGCGCCACGAACGATACCGGCGGGATCACGTTTAGTGGCACGGTGACGAACACCGGTAACGTGACGTTGCTGAATGTCGTGGTCGAAGATTTGGCCGATGGTGTCACAGTTGTGGTGGCCGGGCCGATTACATTGATACCCGGCCAGAGCGCCCCGTACACAGGGCAATATGAGCCGGTCGGATATCCCTCAACGGATCAGGTGACGGCTACGGGTGCTACGTCACCGTTCTGCGGCAGCCAGACTGTTCGCGCGATGGTCACATGCACCGTGGAAGGTCCTCCGCCGCCTGCGGGATGCCGCGTGACGGGCGGCGGACGTCAGTTCGAGTCCAACCCGCAAGTTCGGTATGTGACGCACGGTGGACAAGTGGGCGCGTCGGTTGGGGTGGCGACGCCATTCACGCCGGATAGTGATTGCATCAAGGGTCAATGGCAGCACGTTCGCCATATCAAGGGCGGTCAACGCGGAAACTTCCACGCCCGCAGTTTTGACAGTCTGATGTGCGCGTGTTTGGGGTGCCCTGAGAATCCTGATTCGCCCGGTGTGGTTGGGCAGTTGTGCAATCCGGGCGATCGGATCTGCGGACCAGAACCGCGACGCGCGCCGGCCAACAAGATTTGCTTCTCGGGTGTTGGCGACTACACGACGTCGAAAGGCAAGAAGAATATCCGGAGTGTGGTATTCAGAGTGGACATTGAGGATCGCAGTGAGCCTGGTGGCTTTAAGCCGGGTGGCCAGACGCCTCCTCCGGATCGGTATCGCATCCGAATCTGGTTCTTGGACGGCAACGAAGGTGATCCCGCATCCCCCGCCGGCATGGCGCTGCGCCAAGGTGTTGCTTGTGCCGATCCGTTGACGGAGCAAGTGACGGCTCGGATACCTGATATTGACGATGGTGGCGATCTAGAAAGAGGTAACCACCAGTTACACCCTTCCACAGGAGCATCTTGCCGATGATGTGGCTGTAAAGCGGGGATCCAAAGGAAATCAGGTTACCACTATGGTTGCACTACCACTTGTAGTGATGTATAGGAGTGTGGTTAGTAAGACTCACGGTCGGATGTAACGGGTTGCGAGCCCGGTCGGTAATCCCAAGAAGGTGGACAGCAAAGTCTGCACAAGGTGGTTTATTGGCTGGATTCTTTCCTGATTCTATCGTGAGCACTCTTTGCGGAAGAGGGACTGAGGGCTTCCGCGGGAGAAACGGTTTTGGTGGTTGTGTGGAACCAAAACCAGAACCTCAGGGATATAAGGAGAAACAGGTATGTGTAATAAGACGTTGAAGTATCGGGCAATGAAGGCTGCTATGGCCGCATTGTTCGCCGTGGCTCTCGCCACGACCGGTACGGCTGATCAAAGCCCCCCGGGTTGTAATGGCAATACATCCCAGATCGAGTTGTTCCGCAGCAGCATATTTGTAGTGAACGGTGGGACCGTTACCTACACGGTGCGTGTTCGTAATGACTCGGCTGGTGGATGCGACGTGCGTAACGCACAAGTGACCTTTAACTGTCCGGCTTCGGACGGAACGGCTACCGGGACTCTGACAACGTTGGTGACGAGCGCGGATTTCAACATCCCCACCGCCCCTGTGGATGTCGGCACCGTGACTTGCACCATCAACGTCAACCCTGGAGTCACGACTGCGACAGCCGCAGCCAGACTGCAAGGCGATTTGGCCAGCTTGCCTGATGGCTTTGACTTCGCCTCGGCATTCAAGGACATCACTGTTATCATCCGTGATCCCAAGATTTGTGTCACGAAACAGTGCGTGAGCAACAACGATCCGAACAACCCCGTGATCAATTTCAATGGCACAGTCACAAACTGTGGCACCGAACCATTGGTCAACGTGACGGTTGTGGATGACAAGGCCGGCGCGGTTCTTGGACCGATCTCGTTGGCGGCGGGTGCATCGGCAGCCTACAGCGGCTCTTATGTTCCTTCGCACACGACCTCGACGAACATCGTTACAGCCACAGGCACGGGCGGAGACACCGGCACGCCGGTTTCCAACACCGCTACCGCGTCTTGCTCGATCGTCTGCAGCCCCTCGATCCAAGTTAGCAAGGAGTGCCAGAACGCGACGTCACCGACCGGCGCCATCACCTTCAATGGTACCGTTACCAATACCGGTAACGTGACTTTGAGCGGGGTGACGGTTGTGGATGACAAGGCTGGCTCAGTTCTTGGACCGATCACCTTGGCTCCAGGCGCCAGCCAAACCTACAGCGGCAGCTATGTTCCGACGGAATGCCCCTCCACCGATACGGTGACGGCATCCGGCACGGCGAATAGCTTCTGCAACAACACCCAAGTGCAAGCTCAGGCTTCCGCCACGTGCGGTCGCCCTGTCAGCCCTGGCATCTCTGTCAGCAAGGTTTGCCAAGACTCCAGCACGCCTGACAATCCGGTCATCAACTTCAACGGTACTGTCACCAACACGGGTGGCGTTCAGTTGAACAATGTGACGGTTACGGACGACAAGGCGGGTGTGGTTCTCGGGCCGATTAACTTGGCAGCAGGCGCCAGCGCCGCCTATAGCGGCAGTTATGTTGCGACCGAATCGCCGACAACCGACACCGTCACCGCGGTTGGTACCAGCGCGGGCGTTGCGGAATGCGGCGGCGGCAGCAATGTGACCGCTCAAGCGAGTGCGACCTGTAACGTGATCTGCAATCCTGCGATCACAGTCACCAAAGTTTGCACCGATGCTACGGCGTTGGGCGAACCGATTAGCTTCAATGGCACTGTCTGTAACACGGGCAATGTGACGTTGAACAACGTGACAGTCACATCAGCGGCGGCCGGAATCGTTCTTGGCCCCATCTCGCTGGCTCCGGGTGCTTGCTCGGTGTATAGCGGCAGCTATGCTTCAACCGAATGTGGTCCGTCCTCGGACTCCGTCACGGCCAGCGGCACAGCGGCTGCAATCTGCGACAGCCAGGTTGTGAATGCCCAAGCGACGGCTACCTGCAATGTGCCTTGCGGCACGTGCGTCACCCGCACGCCGGGTTACTGGTTCACACATCATGGGTTGAACAACAACGATCCGAGCTGCGCGACGTTGCTCAAAGCGATCGAAGCCAATGGCGGCAAACTGGACCTCGGGTTCATGTGCTTGCCTACCGGCGTGGATCGTAACGGCGACAACATCATTGACTCGAAGGATACGCTCCTCGAAGCGCTCGGCTTCTTCTACAAGAAGCGGACCGTGACCTCCGATGGCAAGCGCGCCTCGCCCTTGTGCCAAGCTCGCAAACACATGGCGTTCCACTTGATCGCCGCGTACGCGAACGTGGCCCTGTTGGAAACCGATCCGGGCAACTGCTCTGATCCTCTCGGCGGAAGCATTCCGAGCGATCTGCTGCAGCAGGCTCGCGAAGCGGGCGCTTGCGATGATGTGCAGGCCATTCGCAGCATCACCGGCATCCTCGGCAAGTTCAACGAGAGCGGTGATAGTGCGGGCTTCCCCGAAGGTTTGAGCGCATGCAGCGCCAATCCGAAGCAGGGACGCAGCGTGGCGGTTGACGTAACCACCATGATGAACTGCAACACCACGGCGAACTGCGCCGCCGGTGCAGCCTGTGCAGAATAGCACGATAAAATAGTCATAGTCCCTCGCAAGGGACTACTCAGGACGGGCGGATTCAAACGAATCCGCCCGTCTCTTTTTTCTCAACGATTTGTGCTCACAGACGGTCGAACAAGGTGGCTTCCTTGACATTGCCGGAGGCGTTTTCTATCCTACCAACGTGAATTCCATGCCAGATGCCGAACAATCTTCCCATGACCTCATTGGCTTTCTGGCCAGTACCGGGTTGGGTTCCCGCGAGCGGTTCATTGACCTGCTGAAGTCGCGTCCTCCGAACAGCGTTGACTCCTTGGTTGCCTATTTGACAAGTGGTCTGGGAATCACGGAGGAAAAGCTGCTGCTTGCCATTGCCGAGAGGCTGGGCATCCCCTTCACTCGGTTGTCCGAAGATGAGATTGAAAAGTCAGCTCATGAAGCGGTGCCGACGAAGGTGGTCTTTCAACACAACGTCATGCCCATGCGCGCGGAGAACGGCACGCTGGTTGTGGCTACGAGCGATCCCTTCAACATGGCCATGGTGGAAGCCATTCGGCTGGTCAGTCACAAGCGCGTGCAGTTGGCGCTCAGTTCGCAGGCGGACATTGCCAAGGCGTTGAAGCGATACTACGGCGTGGGTGCTGAGACGTTGGATGAACTTATGCAGAAAAACGTCGTGGACCTGACCGCGCCCGAGCAAATCACCAAGGAAGATCTGGAGAGCACGGATCAGGAAGCCAGCGTCGTCAAATTCGTCAATCAGATCATTTGGGAAGCGGTCAAGGAACGCGCCACGGATATTCATTTGGAGCCGATGGAGAGCGATTTGCGCATCCGGTACCGTGTGGATGGAGTGTTGCATCAGACGCCCGTGCCTCCGCAGTTAAAGAGCTTCCAAGCGGCCATTATCTCCCGCATCAAGGTCATGGCCAACATGGACATTGCTGAGAGACGATTGCCGCAGGATGGGCGCATCAACGTTCGCAGCGGCGCGGATGAAATTGATGTCCGTGTTTCCACCATACCCACGGCATATGGCGAAAGCGTCAGTCTTCGATTGCTGACGCGCAGCAGCATTGTGCTTGGCATGAATCGGCTTGGGCTGTTGCCGCACGACGAGAAAACCATCCGCCATCTCATTGAAATGCCGCACGGGATCATCCTTGTCACAGGTCCTACCGGCTGCGGCAAATCAACTTCTTTGTATGCGTTTCTCAGCACCATCAATTCCATTGATCAACGCATCATCACCATCGAAGATCCGATCGAGTACGAGCTGCCCGGTGTGAACCAGATGCAGGTCAAACCCGAGATCGAGTTGACGTTCGCCAGCGGGCTTCGTCACATCCTTCGGCAAGATCCCGATGTGATCATGGTCGGCGAAATACGCGACTTGGAAACGGCTGAGATTGCCATTCGCGCCGCGCTGACAGGGCACTTGGTGTTCTCCACCCTGCACACCAACGACGCGGCCGGCGCGGTTACGCGATTGATTGACATGGGCATCGAACCGTTCCTCGTCAGTTCATCCGTGGAAGCCTTGATTGCGCAGCGGTTGGTGCGGACGATCTGTCCGTCGTGCAAAGAGCAGTATCAGCCTGAGCCGGAGTTTCTGCGGGAGGTTGGCTTCCCGGAGGAAGAGGCCGGCAAGGTCAATTTTTTCCGCGGCCGAGGATGTGAAGAATGCCGGTTTTCGGGTTACCGGGGTCGCACCGGCATCTATGAGATTTTGGTCATGACGGAAGCGCTCCGTCCCTTGGTCTTGGAGCGCACTTCTTCCTCCGCCATCAAACAGGCCGCAATCGCGCAAGGCATGAAAACACTGCGTGATGACGGCTGGGACAAAGTGAAGCTCGGATTGACGACCGTGGAGGAAGTGGCGCGGGTAACACAAGAGGACGAGGCATTGATCGGGATTTGAGCGTACCGGCTTCGTTCACTGTCAAAAATTCGACATGCCCAACTTCTTATACAAGGCCAAGACTGCCGGCGGCGAAATCGTGACCGGTACGCTGGCCGCGGGCGACAAACGACTGGCCATCGCGGAACTCGGACGAAAAGGTTTCTTTCCCATTTCACTGGATGCGTCGGACTCAGCCGGTGTGCGCGCCGTCAAACCCGTGAAGCAAACATTTCGCGGGCGCATTTCCACGCGGGACACGCTGGCATTCACACAGCAACTCAGTACGTTGCTGCGATCCGGCATGTCCCTGAGTCAGGCGCTCAGCACCTTGGAGCGGCGGTTGCAGAAGCCGCGGATGCGGGGGTTGGTGGGGCGGGTGCGCAGTGACATTGTCCAAGGGATTGGGCTGTCGGAAGCGATGGCGAAATATCCCAAGGTCTTCTCGAAATTGTATGTGAATTTGATCCGGGCCGGTGAGGCAAGCGGCACGTTGGATCAGGTGTTGGTCCGGTTGGTTCACCATTACGAGCAAGCGGCGGAGGTCCGGGAACGTGTGGTCAGCGCGATGATTTATCCGTTGATCGTCGTCTCGGTTGGTATCGGCACGATCATCTTCTTCATGACATTCATGGTTCCGAAGTTTGCGATCATGTTCAAGGAGATGCGGGCCACGATGCCGTTGCCGACACGAATGTTGATTGCGTTCAGTGATGCCGTGGCGAATTTCTGGTGGATTCCGGTGGGGTTGCTGGTCATTGCGGTGATTCTCTACAAGCAGCAGGCGCGAACGGACAAAGGGCGGTTGCGGATTGATGCGTTGAAACTGCGGTTGCCGGTATTCGGCAGGGTTATCCTTGCCGGTGCGCTGGCCCAGTTTGCGCGGACGCTGGCGACGTTGTTGGAGAACGGGGTGCCGGTGTTGACGGCTTTGCAGATCGTGGAAGCGACCATGACCAATCAGGTCATTGCCAATGAGCTTCAGGCGGCCCGGCAACGTGTGACGGACGGCACAAGCTTGTCCCAGCCGTTGTCGAGCGGGAAGATTTTTCCGCCGTTGCTGATTGATATGCTGGCGGTGGGAGAGGAGAGCGGCGAAGTGGTGCCGGCCCTCAAGAACATAGCGGAGACCTATGAGAGCGAGCTTTCGAGAACATTGAAGACGTTGACCACGTTATTGGAGCCGGCCATTATTTTGATGATGGCGGTGGTGGTGGGCGGCATTGTGTTGAGCGTGTTGCTGGCGGTGTTTGACATCACGTCGGGCATCGGGCGGTAAGCTGAAAGGTTGGAACATGAAAACAAATCGTAGATGGAATGGCCGGCAGGGTTTCACGTTGTTGGAGATTCTGCTGGTGGTGATGATTATCGGGATGTTGATGGGCGTGGCTGTGGTCAAGCTGTCGAATCAAACGGCCAAAGCCCGCGAGACGGCGACAAGACGCCAGATTGACGCGTATAAGACGGCGCTGGGGATTTATGAGATGGACAACGGTTTTTTCCCCAGCACGGAACAGGGATTGCAGGCATTGATCACGCAGCCGGGCTCCCAGCCGGCTCCGTCAAACTGGAAGGGACCGTATCTGGATCCGCCGATTCTGCGGGAAGATCCTTGGGGCAGCAAATACGTCTACAAGTATCCCGGCGAACGGAATCCGTCCGGGTTTGATCTCTATTCGCCCGGTCAGAACAAGCTGGAAGGTGATGAGGACGACATCGGCAACTGGCAATAATTCACGTCGTCGCGATGGAGGCTTCACCCTTGTTGAGATAGGCGCGGCGATCTTCGTCATTGCTCTGGTGATGGCCATGGCCGTGCCGCAATTCGTGCGCTCCTACAATGCGTCGGCCTTGAATACGGCCACGCGGGCATACGTGACGACCTGTCAACTGGCCCGGTTGCAGGCGGTGTTGCACCAGACGACGGTGACGCTCAAGCTTGATCTCGACGAGCATCGTTTCTGGCTCCGGTACCTTCAGGCGTCAGCGGACGGCGAAGCGGAGGAGCGACCGTCGGATCTGACCAAGTTGGACGGGCGGGTGGCGGTTTATGCGGCGGAATTGCAGGGGGAGACGGCCATCCAGAAGGGCGAGATGGATGTGAAGTTTTATCCCAATGGCACGTGCGACCCGGTCACGGTGTGGTTCCGCGGGTCGGAGAAAGGGGCGGGTACGGCGGTGGTGCTGGAGGCGATCACGGCGCGCGCGACAACGTACACGGTGAAGTTGTGAAACGTCGTTCTGCAGCCGGTTACTTGTTGTTGGAGGTGATATTGGCTACCGCGATGCTGGCGATTGCGGTGGGGTCACTGGTCACGGCGTTGAATCGTTGTTTGGCGGCGGCGCGCGCGATTGAGTATTACACCACGGCGGAGAATCTGTTGGCCAACAAGATGGCGGAGTTCCGCGATGAGCGAGCCAATGATTATCTGGATCAAGAGGGAACTTTCGAGGAACAACCCAATTTCCGGTGGGAGCGAAAGTTTGAGTCCACCGAGGTGGAAGGACTCTGGAAACAGACGATCACGGTTTTCTGGAAGGAACGCGGGCGAACCGCTTTGGATGCGGTGGTGGATTACCGTTATCTTCCCCGGAAACAGAACTGAACCATGCGCGTGACTCATTCGCAATCCAGGTTGGATCGGTCGGGTTTCACACTGCTCGAAGTGATGATGGCTGTATCCATTCTCAGTCTGGTTTGGCTGGTGGTGTACAGCACATGGTCCACTTCGATGCGGGCGTGGAAGCGTGGATTGGAGGTTTCGGCGACGTTTCAGCGGCAGCGGGTGATTTTGGATGCTTTGAGTGAGATTACCCGGTCGGCCGTGTTCCTGCCTTCCAATCTGGGCGTGTATGACCTGGTGGGGGATCGCGATGAATCGTTGGGCGACTCCATCAGTTTCGTGACAACATCAGACGCATTGCTGCCACCGTCGGAGGTCGCAGTGGCCGGGCTGCGTCGGGTCACAATTGGAATGCAGCGGGACGCGGAGGGGCGTCCGTTCTTGGGTATTTCGAACCGGTTTGCTTTGGATGCTTCGGAGGACGAGGAGGACGAGGTGTTCAGTGTGTTGTCCTACGATGTGATTGGATTTCGGATCCGGTATCGTGATGTGAGAACGGGTAGTTGGCAGGATGAATGGACGGAACCCAACATCGTTCCGGTGGCGGTAGAGTTTCAGTTGGCTTTTGCCGATTCACAGGCCAAGGAGGGGGCTGTCTTTGGGAGTCGGATCCTGGAGTTTCCGGCCGCGTTGTATTCGATGAGGTACCGCGGGCAGAACTTGCATCAGATGAACATGCCGCGCTCCGAAGGCGGGAAGCAGACTCGCAATCCCGAATCGGCACCAGTGGTTCCACCTGTGGACGGAGGACAGCCAAGGCGATGATGGCCAAGGGACAACCTACCGGGCGACAACGCGGCCAGCGGGGTGTGGCGCTGGTGCTGGTGCTGTGGGTCATCATGGTTTTGTCCTTGCTGATAAGCGGATTTGCATTCACGATGCACGTCGAGACGCAGATCACGTCGTTCAGCCGGAAACAACTCAAGGCGGAAGCCTTGGCGCGGGCCGGTCTGGAAGTAGCGATCATGCAGTTGACCTTGGATCTGAGTGATCCCAAGGAGGCCGGTTTTGACGCGCGCGGGCAGGCTTGGGCAACCAATGAATCGTTGTATGTGGATCATCTGCTTGGGGAGGGTTCATACAATGTTTCGGTGGTGGACGAGGAAAGCAAGTTGCCGATCAACCGTTTGACGCCCGAACAGCTCAAACGTGTTGTGGAGTTGCTGGATTTTGATCCTGCTGAGGGGGATGTGATTGTGGATTCGATTTTGGATTGGATTGATGAAAATGATTTGCATCGGCTGAACGGCGCGGAGGACGAATACTATGCGACGTTGATTCCGCCGTACCGGGCCAAGAACGGGCCACTGGACCGGGTCGAGGAACTGTTGTTGGTGCAGGGCGTGACAAAAGAGGTATTCTACGGCACACCCGCCACGGAGGAAGCGGAAGCAGTGCCGGGATTCGTTGATTTGTTCACGACGACATCGGTGGGGCTGGTCAACGTGAATACGGCGTCGGAACTGGTATTGCAGGTTGCCTTCGAGTTGGATGAAACCCAGGCCGAATCCATCACGATGCGGCGCAATGGCAGCGATGGCGTGCTGGGCACGGAGGATGATATGCCGTTTGCCACAGTTGACGAGTTTTTTGCCACAGCCGGCATCAGCGGCGGGGAACAGCGCCAGCAGTTGCAGCGGCAAGCCACGGTCAACTCGACCTTTTTCACCATCACCTCGGTGGGACGAGTCGCCAACGTCAAACACACAATCTCCACGATTGTGCGACGGGAGGGTGGCGCCGTATTGCCGTTGACGTGGAATGAAAAGCGAGGCGGCACATGAGCGTGACGGATCTTGCCAAAAAGACAGCCGTGCGCCGGCAAGGTTGGGTGGGGGTGGCGTTTGGTGAAAACGCCCTGCACGCCTCGGTGACCAAGTCCACGCCGACCGGCAAGCTCGATGTCGTGCAAGAAATCTCAGTGGCCACGCCGTCCGCTGGGGATGAACAGCCGGCATCCCCGGCCTGGGGCGCCGCTGCGCAAACGCTGGTCAAACAGTTGGGATCACCGGGACAGACGGTTGTGACAGCGATCGGGTGCGAGGATGTGCTGTGCCAGACATTGACCTTGCCGGCCACCGACGAGGGTGAGTTGCGGCAAATGTTGGAACTGCAGATTGACGGTTTGACGCCTTTGCCGTCGGAAGATGTGGTGTACAGTTTCGAGCCGGTCGGGAAATCCGAAGGCAGCACGAAAGTGTTACTGGCCATCGGACGCAAATCGGCGATCAACGACCGTGTCCGCGTGCTCGAAGAGGCCGGGCTGGCGCCCGAAGTTGTGAGCGTGGATGCGTTGGCGGAGTTTCGCGCGTTGATGGATCGGGGCTCGGTTGCGAAAGATGATCGCCTCAACGCGCTGGTAGTCGCCGAATCAAGGGCGGTGCGGATCATCATTCACTGCAACGGTGTGCCGATGCTTGTCCGGTATCTTGGTTTGGGCGAGAAGCCGGTGGACACGCCGGAAGGCCGGGCCGAAGTGAGGACGGAACTGCACCGTACTTTGCTTTCGGTGCAAACCAGTTCACCGGTTCTGGAGGTGGGACAACTGGCTTTGTTGACCTACCGGGATGAATTGAAGCCGGCGTTGGAGAGTCTGGCCAGCGAATGGGGTCACGGAGCGCAGATCATCGCCAACGGATCCCTGCCGGGACCGGCTGTGAGTCTTTGCGTGGAATGTGCCACGAGCGAGACTCCCTTGAACCTTCTTCCCGAAGAATGGCGTCAACGGCGCCGTGCGACAGCTCGACGCAAATGGATGGTTCGTGCCGGCATTGCCGCCGGTGTGTTGTACGTCATCGCTGCCGCGTTGTTCCTGACGTTGGTCGCGGTTAGGCGGTCCCAGACGGCGTCGGTGTTGAAGGACATTGCCGGGCTTAAACCTGCGTACGACGCCGCGCGCGCCTTGAACAGCGAGCTGGCGATGATGCGTCGCCAGTTGGACACGAAATACTCCGCCTTGGAATCCCTGCGTGAAGTCAGCGTGCAAATGCCCCAAGGCGTGAAACTCAACACCTTTGTTTTCAAGAAGGACAACTCGGTGACATTGCGGGGACAAGCTCCTACTTCCGCCACGGCGGTGGATTTCATCAGCCGGCTCGAACACTCGGAGCTGTTTTCCAATGTGAAGACCATTACGGTGCGGACCGAGCCGACCGGCTTGACCCGTTTTGATGTGCTCTGTACGTTGAAATCCGCCCCGGCAACCACCCCCTGATCATCATGGCCCTGAACAAACGCGAACAAATCCTCCTTGTGTCCGTGATCGCCATTCTGTTCATTGGCGGAAACTGGATCTTGCTCGCGCCGGCTGTGCGTGACTGGCATTCCATCAACACCCAACTGAAGAACAAGCAGCGCGAGTTCCAGTCCATGAAGGGCATTGTGGAAAAGGAACAGCCAAAATGGAAGCTGGAGTATGAAGAACTCAGCGCCAGTCTTCAATCCCGCGAACGGTTTGACCAAACATCCGACGTGCTCAAGAAGATCGAGGAAGTGGCCGCCAACGTCGGTATCAGCTTCAGCACCCGCAAACCGTTGCCGGTGGTGGAAAAGGAAGTATACCGGGAATTGCCGGTGCAATGCACATTCGAGGCGACGGTTGAGTCGCTGGTGAAGTTTCTACATTCGCTTCAAACGTCGTCCGGTTTCATGAGCGTTGAGAGTTTGCAGGTCACACCACGAGCGGACAATCCGAGCATTCTGCGCGGCGACATCCAAGTGCGCGCATTGGCCGGCAAGTCCGAGAGAGGAAAGTCATGAGACTGTTGATCGCCATCATCATGGGCATGGGAGCCGGCATCGTGGCGCTGACCGCTGCGACGGAGTCGGCGCCGTTCAGCCGTTACCAGATCATCATTGATCAATCCCCCTTTGGCGGCAATGCGGGCGGGCCTGCCGGTGACGCTCCGTCGCCTTTGCGCGATCAATACCTCCTGGTCGGGGTGGTCAACGAGGAAGGGCAACCCCTTCAAGCCGTGATCCAAGACCGCGCCAATGTGCACCGCATTCATTTTCGAAGTGAAGGCGAGACCATCAACAATGAAGTGAAAGTCGTCAAAATTGAGGCGAATCCCGCCAAGATCGTTCTGCAAAAGGGATTGGATACCGCTTCGTTGTCCCTGCAACCGCGAACCACTGCGGCCAGTCCGACGCCGGTGGCGGCGCCGGGCGCTCCCGGTGCGCCGACGATGTCGGGTGCCGCAGCGCCGGGAGCACCGGGCGAGCCGCGACGAATTCCGTTCCGAAGAGGGAACTAGGGAAATGAGAACACTTATGTCACAGACCAAGAACCTCCTGCTCACCATCACCATGATCATCGGTTGCCGGCTTGCGGCGTTGGCCCAAGAAGCGGAGCAGCCAGCCCCACCGGCCCAACCAGCCGCACCGGCCACGATTGAGTTCCAGTTTCAAGCTTCGCCGCTGCAAGCCGTGCTGGAATACTATGCCCGATTGACCAATCGTTCGATCATCCAAGCGCCGAACCTGGCCGGCACGATCAACTTCACCACTCAGACGAAGCTCACGACGGAAGAAGCGCTCCAAGCTCTGGACAGCGTGTTGGCTGTGAACGGAATTTCCATTCTGAAGATGGGCGACAAGTTTCTGAAGGTCGTTCAAATACCAACGGCCAAGACAGAAGGTCCCCCTGTCAAGATTGGCGAGGAAGTACCGCCGCTGTCCGATTCCTTGATGACGCAGATTTTGCCGCTGAAATATGTCGAGGCATCCGAGATTGCCGGCACGCTGCAACCGTTCATGCACGCCTATGGCCAGATTCTTCCCCTGACGAAGTCCAACAGCATCATGATCACGGACACGGCCGCCAACATCGCCAAGATGTTGGAGATTGTGAAATACGTGGATCAACCATCGCCGCTGCGGCTTCAATCGAAGGTCTATGTGCTGCAAAACGCCAAAGCCGCTGATGTGGTGGCCCGGTTGCAGTCCATTATCCAAGAAGCCCAGCAATTGGGCGCGCGCCCCGCCACCCCCGGCGCGCCGGCTGTGCCCGTGCCGGTGCGCTTGCCCGGCCAACCCGCGCCTTCGACGAGCACGGGGCGGGCATCGGATGAATCCTTTGTAGAGGGGAAAGTGGTTCTCACAGCCGACGAACGCACCAACAAGATCTTTGTGCTGAGCCGTCCCGGTAATTTTGAATTCTTCGAAGAACTCATCGCCGAGCTGGATGCCCGGATTGAACCGGATGTGGTGACGAAAGTGATCCGATTGGACTTTGCCAACGCGGAAGAAATTGCCGGTCAGATCAACTCCCTGATTACCGGGGGCTCTTTCACGCCGACCCGGCGCACGACCGCCGCGACGCCCACCACGGCGGGAGGACGCGCCGCGGTTCCGCCGCCGCCCACCCCCACCGGCATTCCGTCTTCTCCCACCGGCAATACGGAGGCGGGCGGGTTTCTGCAATATGTCGAAGGGGTCCGCATCTTGCCGGATCCGAGGACGAACTCCCTGCTGGTCATGGCGACCAAACAAGACTTGGAGCGTCTGGAATCGCTGATCCGAGATCTGGATCGTCCTGTTGCTCAAGTTCTGATTGAGGTCATCATTGGTGAAGTCAAACTGGACGGAAACGTGCAAGTGGGCGTGGAGTTCTTCCGTCGTTTGACGGAAAATGGTTCACGCTTGTCATCGGGCGGCACAAGTTTTGGGGGGCCGGTGCCGCGCAATTTGACCGAAGGTGGAATAACACCATTGGCCTTGGCCAGCGGGCTTACGTATTTCTCCACTTTCAAAAATCTCGACCTTGATGTGGTCATTAACATCTTGGCCGGCAGCACCAACTTCAAAGTTCTTTCCACCCCGATCATACAGACTCTGCACAACCAAGAAGGCAGCATCATCGTCGGTGAAGAACGTCCCGTGGTCACCTCCACCGTCTCTGATGTGACGGGCAACCAACCACAGGACACGGCGGTCCGGTCCAATGTGGAATACAAGGATGTGGCCATTGAGTTGCGCGTGACACCGTTGATCAATCCGGATGGGTTCGTGACGCTCGAAATAGAACAGAAGATCAACAACGTGGCCGGAAATATCAAAGTCAACGGAATTGACGTGCCCATCATTACCAAACGCGAAGCCAAGGCTTCTGTCAGCGTCAAAGACCAGAGCACGATCGTGTTGGGTGGTTTGATCCAGGAAGACAAGACCATCACGGAATCCAAAGTGGCTCTGTTGGGCGACATTCCCTACATTGGGAGTCTTTTCAAGAGCAAGAACACCGAATCTCGACGCAATGAACTCATCGTCTTCATTCGTCCGACCGTTCTGAGCGGCGACCGTGAAGCCATGGCAGAAGCAAGGCGTCGAGCCGACGAATTCAAGAGCAAGACAAAGCCCGATATGCAGTTGGACATGGAACGAGCCTTTCGTCAGCGCGGCATTCGTGAATCAGGTTCGGGCGCGGAATTGCCGCCTGAGCCGGCGCCTGCGGAAACCCCAGACCAATCAAAAGCGCCTGCCCAATCTTCGTCGGCCTACAGCGCCAAGGTCAAAGCGCTGAAAGAGACAGCCGAGAAGGCGCCTTGACCGAGCAGGAACCTTTTGCCCATGGGCGCTGCGGCAAAATGGATTTCAACTGCCGTCGATTTGTTCTATCCGCGGAATTGTCCGCTGTGCGGCGTGAACCTTAAGGAGCACGAGGCCGGTGTGGTTTGCGGCGAATGTTTGTCGCGAGCCAGATTGATTGAACCGCCGTTTTGCCAACGATGCGCGTTGCCGTTTGATGGCGCCATACCGGAACCGTTTGTCTGCGGGCATTGCCACAAACTGAAGTTTCATTTCACCCGCGCCGTGGCAGCGTGCCGGGCGGAAGGAGTGGTTCGGGATTGCATTCATCGTTTCAAATACCGGCGCGAATACTACTTTGGCCAACACTTGGCCGGCTGGCTGGCGGGCGCGACCCGGCGTTGGCTGGATGTGACAAATTGGGGAATGATCATTCCCGTGCCGTTGCATCCCCGCAAACGCCGGGAGCGGGAGTTCAACCAATCCGAGTGGCTGGCCCATGCCTTGGGACATGAGTTGAACGTGCCGGTCGTGACCAGTGTGCTGCGACGGGTCGTTGACACCCAGTCGCAGACGTTTCTGGGTGCGGAAGAGCGCGCCGCCAACATGCGAAAAGCGTTTGCCGTCCGTCACGGTGAACGGGTGAAAGGCCACCGGGTGTTGCTCGTGGACGATGTGTTTACGACTGGCGCAACGCTGGACGGCTGTGCTAGAGTCCTCACCGCTTCGGGGGCAACTGAAGTGGTGGCCGTCACCGTGGCGCGAGGAACCTAAAATGGCGGTATTTGAAAAGCAGACCAAACTGAGCGAAGGCCGAACGCGGCGCCATGAAATTCCCAGCGGTTTGTGGACGAAGTGCAAGAGTTGCGGGGAGATGGTGTTCACCAAGGAATTGCTGTCCAATCTGAAGGTATGCCAGAAATGCGACTATCATTTCACGATGACGGCCCATGAACGCATCGCGTCGCTGGCGGATGAAAACACAGCGACCGAATTGGACAGCGACATGATCAGTGTGGACACGTTGAAGTTCACGGGCGTCTCAGCGTACACGGAACGGTTGAAAACCTACCAACGCCAGACTGGGCTCTGCGATGCGATCATCAACGTCTTGTGCAAGCTGGAAGGTCACGATGTCTCGCTGGCGGTCATGGATTTCAGTTTTCTCGGCGCCAGCATGGGATCCGTGGTTGGCGAAAAAGTCACGCGGTGCATTGAGAAGGCAACTGAACTGAGGATACCGGCCATCGTGGTATCGGCTTCGGGTGGCGCCCGCATGTACGAGGGCATTCTCAGTTTGATGCAAATGGCCAAGACCAGCGGCGCGCTGGCGTTGCATGCTCAGGCCAAGCTGCCGTTCATATCGGTGTTGACGCACCCCACGACGGCCGGGGTCATGGCCAGTTATGCATCGCTGGGAGATCTCATCGTGGCGGAGCCGAAGGCCCTCATCGGATTTGCCGGGCCGCGCGTCATCAAAGAGACGACCCAGCAGGAGTTGCCGGAAGGATTTCAGACCAGTGAATTTCTCATGGATCACGGTCTGGTTGACGCCATCATCCATCGTCGCCAGCTTAAGTCCACGTTGGGCCGGTATCTCGACTATTTCTGCGGCACCGGCAAGAAAAAGTACCGGGCTCGCGAATCTTGATCCCCGCTGTCGGAGAACGGCCGACATGACATACCGGCAAGCAGTGGACGTGCTGTTCGGCATCCGCCGGTTCGGTCAGCGGCTTGAGCTCGACACGATGGGGAGGTTGGCCGGCAAGCTGGGCAATCCCCACGAGCGTCTGAGGTTCCTCCACGTGGCCGGCACCAATGGCAAGGGCAGTGTCTGTGCCATGCTCCAGGCGATCCTGCACGCCAACGGCTTCAAGACCGGTATGTACACATCGCCGCATTTGGTTTCGTTCTGCGAACGGTTTCGAGTGGGAAATTCAGACATCTCTGAATCGGATGTCGTTCGGCTGGTGGAAAACGTCATGCCATTGGGGGCTGAAATTGCCGCGTTGCCGGGCGGACGCGAGCCGACGTTTTTCGAAGTGGTGACAGCGATGGCCCTGCAATACTTCGCCGACCAGAATGTGGATTACGTGGTCTGGGAAACAGGCTTGGGCGGGCGATTGGACGCCACAAACATTGTGACACCGGTTGTCTCGGTGATTACTTCCATCGGATTCGACCACATGCAATATCTCGGAGACACGTTGACAAAGATAGCCGGTGAGAAAGCCGGCATCATCAAGCCGGGCATACCGGTCGTGACAGCCACGACGGGTGAAGCGCTGGAAGTCATCCGCGCGACCGCCACCCGCCAAGGGTCATCGCTCACGGTAATTGGCTCAGACGTGCGCGCGCACAGGGAGGGCAACTCGATCGAGCTTGCCGGCACCCGGCACGATTACGGACGACTCACGATTCCGCTATTGGGTGAACATCAAGTGTTCAATTGCGCCACAGCGATTGCGGCCCTGGAATCTGCCGGTATCCCGTTGCGTGTGGATGCGGTCCGACAGGGTTTGGCGCAGACACGCTGGCCGGGCAGGTTCCAGGTGATTGGCGGAAAACCGACGGTGGTGTTGGACGGCGCACACAATGTACCCGGTGCGCAGACATTGGTGAACACGATGCGCGAGCAGTTTGGAGGCAAATCGGTTGTGCTGATTGTGGGCGTGCTGAAAGACAAAGATGTGGGAGGCGTGGTCAACGTGTTGTCGGGATTGGCGAAGCGGGTGTTCTGCGTTCCGGTCGCGAATGATCGCACTTCCCATCCGGTTGCGTTGGCCGGTATGTTTGGGTCCCATGCGGAAGCAGTGGACGGCATCGAGGAAGCTTGGGAGCGCGCCAGGCGCACCGGCGTGGATGTGGTGGTCATAACCGGGTCACTGTTTCTGGTTGGCGAAGCGCTGGCGCGGTTGAAGTTGCCGGGAACGGTGGCGGCGGGAGATTCGCGGGAATTGAGATTGCAGTGAGATGAACGAAATCCATTCAGAACGATTGCTTGGCCCGTTGCTGCGCGATGTGTCGCGCTCGTTCTATCTAACACTGCGGGTGTTGCCACCCCCAATTCGCCCGCAGATTTCACTGGCGTATCTGCTGGCGCGGGCGACGGACACGATTGCGGACACGAAAGCGGTGCCGCGCGCCAAACGGATGCACTTGTTGCGGCAGATGCAATCGTTGACGACGCCCCCAGATTTGGGCGCGGTCGCCGAACAGCAGACGAGTTCGGCGGAGGCAGAGCTGTTGCGGAGATTGGGAGAATGTTTTGGCTTGCTGGATCAATTGGGGGAGGGGGATGCGCGGTTGATCCAAGAATTGTTGCGGACGATCATCAGCGGTCAGATGTTCGATTTGCAGAAATTTCCCGGTGAAACCGAGGCGGAGCTGGCCGTGTTGCAGACCGAGGCCGAGTTGGACGAGTACACGTACAAGGTGGCCGGATGCGTCGGCGAGTTCTGGACGAAGATGTGCATCGCTCATTTGCCGCCAATGAAGGCATGGGACAGTGACAAGTTCATCCGGTTGGGTGTGAGGTTCGGCAAGGGTTTGCAGTTGGTGAACATTCTGCGGGATATGCCTGCCGACTTGAAGATCGGACGGTGCTACCTGCCGTTGAAAGATCCGCGCGCAGTGCAGGGCGAGACGGCTTTGCTGGTGGTAAAGCCGATGTTCGACAAGTGGCGCGAAGAGGCGATTTTTCATTTGGAGGCCGGTTGGCAGTACACGATGGGGATACCGGTGGAACTGACACGATTGCGGATGGCCTGTGTGTGGCCGATTTGGATCGGATTGCGGACCTTGGCTCTGCTGAAACTGGCTAATCCGTTGTCTGTTGCCGAGCGCGTGAAAGTGACTCGCGGCGAGGTGTACCGGATCATGGCGCGGTCTGTGTGGTGGCGGGCAAACCCGGTAAGATTGGACGCCGAGTATCAGCGAATCTTGAAGCAAGCCCGGTCGGGTTGATGTCAGTTTCCTCTCCGCGCGTGTGAGGCAGGATCTTGGCGGCAAGATGTTTATCTGAGGCATCAACCCGCGCCTGTTTCGTTGGTATGTTTGGTGCTTTGTAAGTGCAAAATGTTTTCGCAACCCGAATACCAACAAGGTTCATTATGAAACAACAAAGCGCCCAGGAAGCTGTCTTGCCCGCGAAGGTCATGGGGTTCGCCCCGATGCAATGGTTGAAAACCAAGAAGATTTCCTATTTTGCCTTGCCGTTGATCGTCATGGCGACGGTCGCGGAAGTGTTCATTCTTGTCACAGGCTGGCGTTATCAGCAGGTGGCGTGTTTGCCGAAAGGAATGGGCGTGACATTTTTGGGCATCGGCCCGATCGGCGCCACCATCCTCGCGGTGGAACTGCTTAAACTGCCGCTGGCCATCTGGACGGCCTCGCGTCGGGGTTGGCAGAAGGGGTTCATGCTGGTGATCGGGTTGCCTCTGATCTGTCTGCTCACGTTCCAATTGGTCAAAGACATGGCTGTTTATGAAATGGGCGTGGCCATGCAACCGGCGACTGAGTTCCTCGAAAAAGCGGCGACCGAAGAAAGCAAAATTGCTCAATTGAACAATGAATTGGCGGGAGTTGAGCAGAAAAAGGTGGAGATCGAACGGAAACGCGCTGAACTGGCCACACGCCAAGCCAAGGCCAAAGCTGACATCGAAGAGTCGCTCAAACGCGTCAACGAATCCCGCGAAGATGCCATTTCATTGACAGACTATCAGAAGAACGAACTGTCCGAGGTGGAATCCCGGCAGGCTGCCATTATCCGGCAATTCGACGCCGATTCAGAGCGCATTGCCAAGTCCATCGCGGAATTGCGTGCTCAACGGGAGATCGAAGTGGCCCGTGCCGCGAAATGGAATGCCGAGGAAGCACGCATTGAAAACCAGTACAAAATCAAGATGGCCGAATACGCCAACAAGAAGGCGGCTTATCAAAAGGCCAAGACCGAATATGACAACGCCATTCCGCTGAAACGGCTGCTGATGCCGGAGCCTGTGGACCCGGGCGTTCCACCTGTGCGCGAGAGCAATACGATTCTTAAGCCGGTGGAGATTGCAGAGATTGACGCCCAGATCAAAGCCAAAGAGGCCGAACTGCTGGAGGTCAACAACAAGCGTCGCGAACGAGTGGCCCAAGTGGATGCTGATGCCCGCCGGGTTCGTGAGGAGTTTGCTCGTCGTTCGGCCACCAAACGCGAGGAGGTCGATCGCAAACGCGAGGAACTGCTGGCAGCCCAGGCAGCCTTGGTCGCCCAATGGGTCGCCGAAGAAAAGCAGCTCGATCAGGAATTGTCCGCAACGGTTCACAAGGTTGATGGCATTCAGACTGAACTGGACGCTACGCGCGCCAAAGCCGAAAGATTTTACGAAGCTCGTGAGGACGCCATCAAGAACACTCAGGTTCACCGTATTGCCACCACAGTGGAGATTGTGCGCGGTTTGTTGCTGGGACAACGCCCCGTCTCGATCCAAGCCAGCGCCAAAGAACGCGGTGACATCTACACCGATCAAATCGCCATGGTCCGCATCTGGGTGTATCCCGTCTTGGCGTTTATCGTGGCCTTCCTTCCCATGCTCATGGTCGAAGTTGGATTCTCGACCATTTTCCAACCAGAAACTCAACGGCCGCCGCACCGGCTCGGGTTCCTCGGACGAGGCATGCACGCGCTGTACAAGCGTGCCGGCCGACTGAAAATTCTTCGCGCCGAGCGTCTGGCCAAAGAAGCCGCTGGAGCGTTGGCCAGTTGCCAGCGTGATCTGATTGCGTCTCGCTTGAACGCCGAACAGTTGCTTGCCCAAAAGGAATCGGAGCTGGCGGCCGTTCGACAGACAGCCGCTCAGGCAGAGGCCGATCAGGAAGCATTGCTGAAACAAAAAGAAAATGAGTGGATGGCCAAATACACCGAACTGGCCGACTCGCTCAACCGTGCAGTCTTGGAGAAAGATTCTCTTCGTGACATGCAAAGGTCAGAAATCGAGCGCCAAGTTCAGCTCCGCCAAAAAGCATGGTCCGACCGTGTCACCCAACTGCGTCAGGAACTTGACGACCAACGTGCAGCCAGCGAAGCCGAACGAGCTGCCCTCATGCAAGAGCATCACGAAAAACTCATGGCCGTCACCGAAGATTGCAAAGCCCAAGTGTCTCAAGCGCGCCGGCAAGTCGCTGATGCCGAACTGGCTGCCGTCGAAAAGAACGGAAAGCTGCTGCACGATCTTCAAGAAGCCATTCGTGCCCGCGATGCCGCCGAAGCTCAGCTCCGCCACCAAGCGGAATCATTTGCCGCGCAGTTAGCGCAGGTCAAAGACGAGGCGGCGCTGGCGCGAGACACAGCCGTGCGCGAGGAAAAGCTCCGGCAGGAACGCCAGCAGGCAGATTACGAGCGCGCTCTCCGCCAACGGGAAGAAGAAAGCAACCGCCGTCTCAAGCAACGGGAACGAGAACTATCAGCCGCCTTTGAATCGCGCCTCGATGAAGAAAAAGCCAAGATGGATCAGTTCGTGCGCCGCCGCGAAGCTGAACTTGAACAACAGGCCGAGGCGCGTCTTCATGAAGCCGAAGCCCGCTGGAGCCAGGATGCCCAACAATCCTTGGAGGCTGCTGAAACCCGCTTCAAACAACGTGAGCAACAGTTGCTGGCCCAGGCCGAGGCCCGCGTCAGTGATGCGCAAAACCTGGCCGAACAGGAACTGCGCCGCCGGCAACTGGAACTGGAAAGGCAGATCGACGCTCAGAGACGCGATGCCGAAATGCAGTTGCGTCAGGAATTACAGCAAAAGGAACTCGCCGCTCATGCGCGAATCAAACAACGCGAACAAGAATTGACCGCGCAAGCGACCGCGCGTGAAGCCGAATGGCAGGCGCGATTCGCCGCCGACCTGCGCGCTCGCGACGAACAATGGCAACGGCAGCTCGAAGCTCGTGTCCACGCTGTCGAATCGAAATTCGCCGACGAAACGCAACAACGGGAAGAAATGGCCCAGATCAAGTGGCGTCAGCGCGAACAACAGCTCCAATCCCAATTCGATGCCCGAGAGGCCGAACTGAAGGCTCAATACGACCAGAACCTCCGTACCCGCGAGCAGGAATGGGAGCGCACCGCCGAGGCCCGTCTCCGCGCCGCCGACACCCGTTTGTTGGCCGAATTGCAACAACGCGAGGAACAGTTCCAAACGAAATTGCGCCAGCGAGATGAACAATGGCAGACCAAGTTGGATGGATTACGCGCGGAACTGGCTGTTCAGTTCGAACAGGAACTGCGTCGTCGGGAAATGGAATCCGCTGCTGCCCGCGAACGCGCCTTGGGCGAATTGGAAGCACAACTCCGCAAGGAAATGCAGACCAGGCATGACGCGATCCGCGCCGAAGCCAGGGCGCATGAACAGGAGATGGCTGCACAACTGGCGACCACCACCCAGAGCCTTCAAGCCGCAGAAAAGGAGCGCGATGAAGCCCAGCAAATCGCCGGCGAATATGCCCGTCAATTGCAGGAATGGGAAGGCAAACTGGCCGAAGTATCCTCTGTTCTGACCGGTTGGCCTGAAGGCATCAAGGATCGCGCCAACCGCGTATCCGAGATGCTGATCGGGCGAACCCGCTGATCTCCATCCCAAGCGACAGAGCCACAACTTGGCGGTGTCAGGCGCTCTGCCACGTCCCATTGGACAATCGCGGCGACGTTTCTTGGCGGTTCAGCACAAGCTCCGTGCAGTTCTTCAGGTTTTCCGCTGAAGCATCGCGTGCTTGTCATCGTCCACGACATGACCTGGTGGGGTTAGCACTTGCAAAACAGGCGGTCGGTTCTATCATTGCCGCCTATGTTCACAGGCACTTATACAGCTTTGGTCACTCCCTTCACGTCCACCGGTAACATTGATGAAGCGAGGTTGAAGCAGCTCGTTGAATCTCAAATCGCAGCAGGCGTGGATGGTATCGTTCCTTGCGGTACCACGGGTGAATCGCCCACGCTCAGCCACGCGGAACACGACCGGGTCATCGAACTAGTTGTGAAATTCACGGCAAAACGGTGCCGGGTGATTGCCGGCACGGGCTCCAATTGCACAGCCGAAGCGATTGCGTTGACCGAT
>CAZEQV010000008.1:18691-29913 GCA_964514435.1 uncultured Verrucomicrobiota bacterium | reverse complement strand
CGATTTCCTCCAGCCCGCCGTGAATCTTCTCCTCAACCTCTATCGCGCCTTTATCGAGACGGACGCTTCGCTGGTCGAGATCAATCCGCTCATCGTCACGGATGACAACCGCATCATCGCGCTCGACGCCAAGATGAACTTTGACGACAACGCGCTGTATCGCCACAAAGACATATTGGAGATGCGCGATCTGAATGAGGAAGACCCGCGGGAGATCGAAGCCTCCAAGTTCAACCTTAATTACATCGGTCTCGATGGCAACATCGCCTGCATGGTCAACGGCGCCGGCCTGGCCATGGCCACGATGGACATTATCAAGCACTACGGCGGCGAACCCGCCAACTTTCTCGACGTGGGCGGCGGCGCCAAGACCGAACAGGTCACTGAAGCCTTCAAGATTCTCTGTGCCGACAAGAACGTGAAAGGCATCTTGGTGAACATTTTCGGCGGCATCATGAAATGCGATGTCATCGCCGAGGGCATCCTCACCGCCGTCAAACAGGTCAACGTCACCGTTCCCCTCGTCGTCCGACTCGAGGGCACGAACGTGGAACAGGGCAAAAAGTTGCTGAAAGAAAGCGGCTTGGCGATCATCCCGGCCGACTCCATGGCCGACGCCGGACAGAAAATCGTCAGGGCAGCCGGCCAGTAATCTCCGCGCCATGAAACTGTTTCTCTACTACGAGCACGTTCCCCAGCCACTGGCGATTGAGATCCCGGACAACGAGCTTTCCGGTTTTCTCCAAGAATACGAAGAGTCGCTCCATGACACGTCCGTCGAAACCTTCCAGTGGAAGGGTTCCAGCTTCCGCATTGCCGGGCTGATGGCCATCATCGAAGAAAACCACCTCGCCTCCTGACCCACTACCATGAGCATCCTCGTTGACAAGAATACGCGCTTGATTGTGCAAGGCATCACCGGTTCTGCCGGCAAGTTCCATGCCGAACAATGCTTGAAATACGGAACCAACATCGTCGGCGGCGTCACACCGGGGCGCGGCGGGCAAACCGTTGAGCTTGACTCCAAAAGAATCCCCGTTTTCGACACAGTGGCACAAGCTGTCCGCGATGTTGGCGCCAACGCCACGGTCATCTTCGTCCCGGCGCCGTTTGCGGCCGACGCCATTCTCGAAGCCGAAGATGCCGGCATCCCCCTCATCGTCGCGATCACCGAAGGCATACCGGTTGTGGACATGGTCAAAGTCAAACGCGTGCTGCACGGCAGCCTCTCCAAGCTCATCGGTCCCAATTGTCCCGGCATCATTACTCCGGGCGCATGCAAGCTCGGAATCATGCCGGGCTACATCCACAAACCCGGTCCCGTGGGCGTCATCAGCCGCTCCGGCACACTCACCTACGAAGCCGTCTGGCAACTGACCAGTCGCGGCGTCGGCCAAAGCACCTGCATCGGTATCGGCGGCGACCCGGTCAAAGGCATGGATTTCATTGACCTGCTGGAAATGTTCGAGACCGATCCCCAGACCGAAGCGGTCATCGTCATTGGGGAAATTGGCGGCACGGCCGAAGAGGAAGCCGCCGCATGGATCAAAGACAACTGTACAAAACCGGTTGCCGCGTTCATCGCCGGCGCCACCGCGCCCAAAGGACGACGAATGGGACACGCCGGAGCCATCATCAGCGGCGGCAGCGGCACCGCCGCCGAGAAGATCAAGGCGCTCGAAGCGGCCGGTATCGCCGTATCCCCCACCCCCGCTGAAATCGGTGAAACGCTCCTGCGACTGATGAAGTAGGCCTGCCCGTCTGGGCGTCCACGTGGCGTCTTGTCAGCCGGATGCCTTCTGTTACACTTTCGCGGATGAAACTCAGAACCTTGGGAGTCATACCGGCCCGCTACGGCGCACAGCGGTTTCCCGGCAAGCCGCTCGCCTTGATCGCCGGCAAGCCCCTCATTCAGCGCGTCTATGAACAGGCGGCACAAGCCAAGTCCCTCGACAAGGTCATCGTCGCCACCGAAGACACCCGGATTTTGGAGGCCGTCGAATCCTTTGGCGGTGATGCCATGTTGACTTCACCGGACTGCCCGACCGGCACCGATCGCATTGCCGAGGTTTCCCGCCAATACGAAAGCGAATGGGTTGTCAACATTCAGGGCGACGAACCGTTGATGCGCCCCGAAATGATTGACCAACTCGCGCAAGCCATGCAAGCCGACCGGGAATGTCCAATGGGAACCCTGGCCCGGCCGATTACTTCCGCCGCCGTGCTGCTCAATCCCAATGTCGTGAAAGTCGTCTGCGCCAGCAATGGAAATGCTTTGTATTTTTCCCGCCACCCGATACCATACGTCCGCGATGTGGGCGGCAATAATGCCGAGGCGATGTTGTCGCAAGGGAGGTTTTTCAAACACTTGGGGATTTACGCGTACCGGCGCGAGTTCTTGCTGCAATTTGTGAATTGGCCGCAAACGGAGTTGGAGAAGACAGAGAAACTCGAACAACTCCGGGCGCTGGAAAATGGCGCAGCCCTCAAAGTGATCGTGACCCCCTACGATTCCATCGGCGTGGATCGCCCCGAGGACATTGAAACTGTTGTGGAAATCTTGAGGCAGCAAACATGAAATACATTTTCGTCACCGGTGGCGTGATCAGTTCATTGGGCAAAGGCCTGACCGCCGCCTCCCTGGGAACGCTTCTCGAAAACCGCGGCTTGAAAGTCACCCTCGCCAAGTTCGATCCCTACCTGAACGTTGACCCCGGCACCATGAGCCCCTACCAGCATGGCGAGGTGTATGTCACCGACGACGGCGCGGAAACTGATTTGGACTTGGGTCACTATGAGCGATTCACCAACGCCCGGTTGTCCCGGCTCAACAATCTGACCAGCGGCCAAGTCTATGCCCGCATCATCGAGAAGGAACGCCGCGGCGATTACCTCGGCAAGACCGTTCAAGTAATCCCGCACGTGACAAATGAGATCAAGAATCGCATCAAGGAAATTGCCGAGAAAAGCAAGGCCGACGTGGCCATTATCGAGATTGGCGGCACCATCGGCGACATCGAGGGGCTGCCGTTCCTCGAAGCCATCCGCCAATTCGCGCTGGAAGTCGGACCGTTCAATTCCCTGTTCATTCACGTCACACTCGTTCCGTATATCCGCGTGGCCGGTGAGATCAAAACGAAGCCCACCCAGCAAAGCGTCGCCAAACTCCGCGAAATCGGCATCCAGCCGCAACTGCTCATCTGCCGCAGTGAAAAGCCGCTCAACAAGGATGTGCGCGCCAAAATTTCCATGTTCTGCAACGTGCCCGTTGAGGGAGTCATCGAGGAGCTTGACGTTGAGAACACGATTTACGAGGTGCCCGTTGAGTTGCGCCGCGAGAAGGTGGATGAACTCGTGTGCCGGTATCTTCATCTCAAGGCCCCGCCCCAGCCCATGACCGAATGGGAGTCCATGCTGCAACGGTTGATCAAACCGAAGCGCAAAGTGAAGATCGCCATCGTCGGCAAATACATCGAGCTTCAAGACGCCTACAAGAGCATGTACGAAGCCCTGAAACATGCCGGCGGCGCCAATGATTCCGCGGTCGAATGTGTGCGTGTGGACGCCTCGGACGTCGAGAAGCACGGCGCCGCGAAGTATCTGTCCGGCGTGGCCGGCGTCTTGGTGCCGGGAGGATTCGGCGACCGGGGCATCGAAGGCAAGATCGCCGCCGCCCGGTACGCCCGCGAAAACAAGATCCCCTATCTCGGCCTCTGTTTGGGGATGCAAATCGCCGTGATTGAGTTCGCGCGCCATGTCTGCGGACTGGCCAACGCCAATTCCACCGAGTTCAACCCGTCAACCCCTCACCCGGTCATCTGCCTGTTGGAGCAGCAAAAGAACGTCCAATCCAAGGGCGGAACAATGCGACTGGGCGCGCAAACCTGCAAGTTGACGCCCGGCACCAAAGCTCGCGAGCTCTACGGAGCCGACGAAATTGGCGAACGGCACCGGCACAGGTACGAGTTCAACAATGCCTACCGCGAACAGTTGACCCAGGCGGGCCTGGTGGTCGCCGGGTTGTACACGAAGTTCGACCTCGTGGAATTGATCGAGCAGCGCGATCATCCGTGGTTTGTCGCGTCCCAGTTTCATCCGGAGTTCTTGTCCAAGCCCAACAAACCGCATCCGCTGTTTCGGGGATTCATCGCAGCCGCGCTCAAACATTCGCCGTCATGAACACCGTCACCGTTGGAAAATTGGACGTGGCAGGACCAAATGCCCCGTTATTTGTCATTGCCGGTCCCTGTGTGATTGAAGATGAAAACATGGTCAGGCAAGTGGCAGAAACAATGGCCGGTATCTGCGCCGACTTGGGATTGCCCTATATCTTCAAAGCCAGTTTCGACAAAGCCAACCGCAGCGCGGGCGATAGCTTTCGCGGGCCGGGACTATGTCGGGGACTGAAAGCGTTGGCCAAAGTCAAGAACGCTCTCTGCGTGCCGCTTCTGACCGACGTTCACGAAGTCGCCCAATGCAAGCCGGCCAGTGAGATTTGTGATGTGCTGCAGATACCGGCCTTTCTCTGTCGCCAGACCGACCTCATTGAGGCGGCGGCGCGGACGAAGCGTTGCGTGAACGTGAAGAAAGGCCAATTCCTCGCGCCGCAGGATGCGCGCAACATTGTGGAGAAGATTGAAGCGACCGGGAATCGTAACCTCATGTTGACGGAACGCGGCACCACGTTTGGCTACCACAACCTTGTGGTGGATATGCGCTCATTGGCCATCATGCGGGAGTTCGGCTACCCGGTCGTGTTCGATGCCACGCACAGCGTTCAGATGCCGGGCGGAAAGACCACGGGCGGCGACCGTCGCATGGCGCCGTTGCTGGCGCGCGCGGCCGTCGCCGCCGGATGCGACGGCGTGTTCATTGAAACGCATCCCAGCCCCGACAAGGCCAAGAGCGATGCGGCGAATCAATTGCCACTCTCAGACATGAAGGCGCTGCTCACGACTCTGCGCGACATCCACCAAATGTGCCAGCACCGGGGCTGAGTCCCCACTATTTCGGACATTCCCGGTACGTGGCGTAGGAAGTGGGCGTTTCCCACAACCGCACCTCCGTCACCGGCAACCCTTGATCACGAGCGAAGTGGTAGATCAGCTTCGCAATGTTCTCGGCTGTGGGATTGTCCGACATTTCAAAGTACGTTTCGCCCGTCTTCTTCAGATGCGGCAACAACGGATCATCGCTGCGCAACAGCATCCGATGATCCAAGTTCGCGTCTATCCATCCTTTGATGGCCACTTTGATGTCGCTGAAATCTATGACCATGCCCCGCTCATCGAGCTTGTCCGATTCCATGTCAATCTCCACGCGGCCATTGTGTCCGTGCAGATGCCGGCACTGCCCGTCGTAATTCAACAGCCGGTGTCCGTAACAGAAATCTATGTGTTTGGTGACCTTGTACATCACGGCTACTCTCCCGCAATCAACCGTCCGCCATCCACCATCAACGTGTGACCCGTGACGAAGTCGCCGCCTTCCAGCAGATACAAGACAGCTTGCACCACGTCATCCGGCGATCCGATCCGCTTGACGACCGTGGCCTGCCGGACCGCGCGCTTTTCTCGTTCCGTAAAATCCTCCGGCAACAGCACCGGTCCCGGCGCGATGGCGTTCACCTGAACATGGGGCGCCAACTCCTTTGCCAGCGCCTTGGTGAGACAAATGATCCCGGCTTTCGACACCAAGTACGGCAAATAATGCCGGTACGGTCGCATCGCCGCCCAATCGGCGAAGTTGATGATCTTACCGGCCGCCTTCTGACGCAGCATCTGAACGCCGACCTCCTGCGCGAAGAAGAACGGTCCCTTCAGATTGGCGTCCAAGTGAAAATCCCACTGCTGCTCGGTGATGCTCGCAAACGGCGTCCGTTGATAAACCGCAGCGGAATTGATCAGCACATCAATGCGGCCAAACCGTCGCACCGCCCCGGCCACTGCTGCGCGGATTTGCCGGGGGCTGTTCTGGTCAGCCCGAACGGCGATGACTTCCACGCCCCATGATTGAATCTCCTCGACCACGCGCCGCGCTTCGTCTGCCGACCGGTTGTAATGGACGACAATGTTGGCCCGGCGTTGCGCCAGCGCCAAAGCGATGGCTTTGCCCACGCGTCTGGCCGCGCCGGTCACGAGCGCTGTTGTGCCTTCAAGCTTCATCCGCGGCTCAATACTGTTGATACTTGGCGTGACCGGCTGACACCATGGCGTCATTCACGTTCAAGGCGGCTTCACCGCCTTGCGGCAGCCACACTTCCGCCAGATACCGGCCGAATTTCTCTTGGGTGTCCTTGAGGGTCTCGATGATCACATCCTTGTTCAAAATCAGATTTCGCAAATGATCGCGAGCCGCCGTGCCGGCCGCCTTGTCAGCACCGGTCATCTCCGGTGCGTTGATGCGGTTGAGTCGAACCTTCTCCCCGCGCACCCATGTCTTGAGTCCCAAATCAATGTCCACCGTGCACGTGTCGCCGTCGTAGACCGCAATGACGCGCGCTTTGTAATGGTACAGCGACGAGAACGGTTGATTTCCACTGCTTGTGTCAGTTTCCGCCATGAATGACCTCCGCTTTGCTACCTTAGTGTGAGAAAGTTCTGCAGGATCTTCTTGCCGTCCTGCGTGAGAATGGATTCGGGATGAAACTGCACGCCCCAGACGGGAAATTGCATGTGGCGAACGCCCATGACCTCGCCTTCCGGCTTCGTTTCGGCGGTGATCTCCAAACAGTCCGGGATCGTATCACGTTTGATCACCAGCGAATGATACCGGGTGGCCGTGAACGGATTGGGCATGCCGGCAAACAAATCCCGGCCGTTGTGATGAATGGGCGATGTTTTGCCGTGCATCAAACGATCCGCCCGCACGATCTCCCCGCCAAACACGTTCCCTATGCACTGGTGACCAAGACAAACACCCAACGTGGGAATCATCGGTCCAAATTCGCGGATGATGTCATTGGACAGACCGGCCTCGCGCGGCGAGCACGGTCCTGGCGACACGAGAATCCGATCCGGTTTCAACGCGCGGACCTGATCGAGCGTGATCTCGTTGTTGCGATGAATGCGCATCTCGACGCCAAGTTCGCCGAGATACTGGACGAGGTTGTAGGTAAAACTGTCGTAGTTATCTATGACCAGCAACATGGCGCGTACTTTAGCAAACGGCCTCCCGCGACCAAGCGAAAAACCCGTCTTGCATGGCCAGTTCAATTCGCTATCCTACGCGCCGAATATGAGCGCACCCGCTGCCCAAGTCGTCGTGGCCGGCCACATCTGCCTCGACATCATTCCCACACTCGAACAACGCCAAAGCAGCATCGAATCCCTTCTCCAGCCCGGCAAGCTCGTCAAGATCGGTCCTGCCGTCATCTCCACCGGCGGCGCAGTGTCCAACACGGGCCTGGCCTTGCACCGGCTGGGCATTCCCACCCGCCTCATGGGCAAGGTCGGCGACGACGCGCTCGGTCAAACCATCCTCGACGTTCTCCAACGCCATTCCCCTGCGCTGGCCGACGGCATGATCATCAGCCCAGGCGAACCCAGCTCCTACACCGTCGTCATCAGCCCACCGGGCGTGGACCGCATGTTCCTGCACTGCCCCGGCGTGAACGACACATTCCAAGCCTCCGACGTGAATTATGCGAAGCTCACGGGATCCCGCCTGTTCCACTTCGGCTATCCGCCCATCATGCGACGGATGTATCTCAACAACGGCGCCGAACTCGAAACGATGTTTCGCCGCGTCAAACAACAAGGACTGATCACCACCCTCGACATGACCATGCCGGACCCGCAATCCGAGGCCGGGCAACTCGACTGGGCCGCCCTGCTGCTGCGCGTGTTGCCACACGTGGACGTCTTCCTGCCCAGCCTCGACGAAATGCTGCTCATGCTCCGGCAGCATCCCGACGAGATCACCGGCGAAACACTCTCATCACTCGCCGAACATCTGCTCTCGTTCGGCGCCAAGACCGTGGTCCTCAAACTCGGCGACCAAGGTCTCTACGTTCGCAACGCCGATCACGAACTAATCGCGCCCTGCTTCCAAGTCAACGTGGTCGGCGCGACAGGTTCAGGCGATTGCACCATCGCCGGCTTCATTGCCGGTCTGATGAAGAATCTTTCCCTCGAAGAAACGCTCACGGCGGCCGTGGCCGTCGGAGCATGTTGCTGCGAGGCCGCTGACGCCACGAGCGGCGTGCCGTCGTGGGAAACAGTCCAACAACGCATCACGACTGGCTGGCCACGCCGCCTCATCACCCTCCCCCTCCCCCGCTGGCGCGAAGACACCCGCACCGGCCTGCGCCTTGGCCCCGCCAACAGGAACTGACTGATCTTCCGCGCGATTTGCAGCCGGAGATGTGCGGCGACCATCACCGAATCAAGTCAACATCAAATCAGACGCAGCCAAACGGCCGATTCCTTGGGTAACTTGACGCGAATCGTGTTCTCGGAAAGGCGCTTCTCCCCTTCGATGACCCACTCAGCGAACCGGCACTTGCGGTCATATACCTGCAATTCGACAATCCGAGCCGGGCCATCGTTGATCAGGAAGTAATGGTCCGCCGTTTTCGCGCGTCGTCGAAACGCGATGGGCGCATCCGTTTCCCAACCGCGACCCACGCCGCGCATCACCAAGTCGGCCACAAAGTTTTCCACGGCCACGTTACCAGGTTGAAAACACATCCTCGCCGCGTCGAATCCGACCAGTGTCGCTCCGCCCCGCTCCACGATAGCTGGTTGTCCGTTGTCGAATCGTTCCAACACTTTTGCCGTCGTCGTGACAATGTCGCCGTAAAAGCCGTTCACAGGGACGTTGGCGAAGCACACGGAGCCGGTGCGGGTGTTGTGGATCATGTCCACCCAACCGCCAAACAGTTTTTCCAGCAACGTCCCCTTCCCTCGCGGATGCATTTTCCCCCACGGATCACAAAAGCCAAATTGCACATCTCCAATCAAGCGTCCACCGTTTCGAACATAGCGGAGCATTTTCCGCAACAGTTCCACCGAGGCAGCCCGCAAATGCGGGGCGTAGATGACCGGGAACTGCGACAGATCGTCGTGACCGGTGACAAACTCAAACGGCACGCGCTGGTTGATGAATGCCCGTGCCGCGCCAATCGCCGCCCGTTGCGCTTGCACCTTTGTTCCCGATGCAAACTCCGAAATGTCACTCCCTAAATCATGATGTTCTGGTTCGCACGCCAAAACCGCATCGGTGTCCCAACTCTGCAAAATGCCCACGCGCGTCTCATTGTCTGCGTCCCACAACTCGCGCCGGTAACGTCGCATGGCCCGCGCCACCTTACCGGCTTCTTTCGCCCACGGCGTCAACCGGCCGGTCCACGTTGTCAAACCGTACTCACCGGCCTCCCAGCCACCCGGCCGATGATTCCACGTCCAGAACGCAATGCATTGGTTGCCGGCCGCGAGATAATTCAACATCAATCGCCGCATCAAACCCGCTGACATCGAGTTTCCATATCCGCCACTGTATTGAGCGGCCCCGCCGGTTGTTTCATAGCACGAAGTCCAGCCGCCCTTGAAAGCATCCCGCGTCAGTCGCGCCTGCATATAAACCGGCCGGTCGAGTTCACCACGCACAATATCGAAGTGCCACGAAAGGTGAATGGAAGAAAAATGCAGATCACCGAGCCGGCCCCATTGTGCGGTATCCCATCGCATGGTTGGCTGATTCAGGAACAGTTGATGCGATCCGACGAACAACGGATGCTTTGGATCCAGCTTCCGAAAGATTGCCACCTTCGCACGGGCACGAGCCAGCGCGCGATCGGTCTGAAAACGCATCAAATCTCGCTTCGCGCCATACGTGGCCGGGCCATTCTTTCGTTCCAACTGTCGCCACGCTTCTTCAAAGGATTCGGTGACGAACTTGCCGGCTGTCGGATAGATATTCCAGGCACGGTCCAGCGCGGCGGGCGATTTGTACGTCTTGCGCAGCCAACCGGCAAAAGCGGCACGCTCGATTTCACTGTCCAAGGATGCGGCAGCCGAGCCCGGTTCTCCAAACACGCCCCATGCATAAAAGGCCGGATGATGACGCAATTTGGCAACCTTTTCACGAACCGCCTCTTCCAAGGGCTTCAACAGCCGATCATCGCCCTCCAGAAATGACGCATCGTATTCGTCGCGGTGAACCCCGTATTTGGCCAGCGTGGCATCCGGCGGCGTCGCTTTTTCAAAATGACAGATGACGCGGATACCGGCCATCTTGGCTGCGTCGAGCCAGAGCCTCATTCGTTCCGGGTCATGCTCGTGGCAACGCACCACATCAAACCCGGTCTGCCGCATCCGTCTGAACTCCCTGACCAGATGTTGAAGGCTGACATCGCCCGGTTGCCAATAGACACACCCCACAAACACGCGCGCTTCGTTTCGAATCTTTCGCTGCAATGCCGTACTCAAATGACTCGCCCTTTCCCGTTTCGAACCCGCAAAACCGGTACAATTCCCTTGCCCCAGTCCGCCAAGGCGAACAACGGCAGATCACCTTCGCGGATCACGGGCGCGAACTTCATGACCTTCCGAGTCCGGTCCAACCGCATCCCGGCCAGGCTGAAGAAGTATCCCGCGCTGACGATGCCGCGAGGATACCGGGATAGATTGTTGTTGAGATAGGTATCAATGAAACACTTCGCTTGATCGCGGCTGTTGCTGAACACCTGTAAATCCCAATATCGCGGTGTCATGTCCGCTATGCTGGCGCCGAGGTAATGTGCAATCAAATCGCGCCAGATGTTTTGACTGACCCACACATTCAACGGATCGCCCGCGTTGTGGCTGCATCCGTATGGCCCCAGCGCCGCCGCCAACGCCGACTCAATGTCTTTCCGCATCGGCCCGGTCAAATCCCCGTCGGTCATGCCATCCACCATCAACAACAGGAGTAATCCGTTGCTGCTGTAAATGTGGTAGTCATCCCAACCGCGCAACTTGCCCTTCCCCACCGGCTGACCGGTGTTCGGGTCTATCGCCTTCGACGCGTCCTTGTCCAAACAAACCGCATAATGATCGCCCAGCCACGCCAACTTCTTTAGTGTTCGCTTCGTCCTGGCGATGGCCTTTCCGCACCGGCTTCCCCACGTTGCATCCAACATTGTGGCCGCCCGCAACGCCGCCAGTCGTTTCACGGCCAGATAGGTTTGTTCCTTTCCGAACTGAATGGCTGGTGCGCAGTCGTCCACCGTGTTCCAAACG
>CAZEQV010000008.1:0-18681 GCA_964514435.1 uncultured Verrucomicrobiota bacterium | reverse complement strand
CCCTTCTGGTCCGTCCAAAGCAAGTAGTCCGTCAAGTCCCTCACGGCTTGACGGATGCCGGCATCCTGGAGAATACCGGTATCGCCGTTGAATCGGGTGTGTGCCAGCAACAGCAGCAGGAAGTTTGACGCTTCCTCCACACCCATAATGTGGCCGTAGCCTGTGCCGTTGGCCACGGCGCCCGCGCCCATATCGTGGTCGAGATATCGCCCCGGTCCGCGTTCGTTCTTTTTCAGATGCGCGGTCCATTCCCGCAACGTCAACCCCAGCAACCGCGGCCAGAACGCGAAATAAAACATGGATGTGTTGTATTCCACATCCACCGTCGAATGAAACAGACAGTTGCCCTCCCAGACCGAGAACCATTCCCGCCCGTCCGCCAACTCGCACCACCACGTGTTCATCAGGTAGCTCTGCAAGGATTGCGCGAACAGATTCTTGCCGGTCTGCGGCAGGGCGCTGCGGGCAATCAACGCATCAAACGCTTGCGATTTTCGAAGCAGCGAGTTCACCGACCTTCGGCCAAACGCCACGGCGTCATCCAGCGTCGGCCAATACCGCAGGTAGCGGAACCGTCCGCGCACCTTGCCAGCTTCGATCACCTCCGACTGCGTATGGCCGACCCAAAGCAGAGCCGGCGCGCTTGTGCTTTCGCCCCTCTTGAGCGGCACGGCGAGGGCGAGGAGGTCGCCCTCCTGTTTCCAGGAGTTGAATACCGGCGCCATACATTCCTGCGCATCGGCCACCATGTCTGTTTTCACCGGCACCGCCCAGTCAGCGAGGATGGTGTCTTCCGATGTCGGCTCCAACGGCACCGTGTAGCGGAATTGTGGACCCTTACCGGGAAGACCGAACACGAGTTTCACCCGGTCAGGTGAAGGCACCGGTTTGTGCCAACGTATGCGGTTCATGGGACGGACGGACATGGTGACGATGAATCCCGGCCAGAGGCTGGTCTTTTCATCCTGCGGCCAAAACGGAGCCGTGAACGTCACCTCAACCAACGTGTAGAGCGGCACGCAACAACCCATCCAGGTCACAGTCGTCGGGGTGATACGGCTTTCGATGTACTTGAGCGGGGTTCCTTGCCGGCAGAATGGAAACAGATGACGATTGCCGTCGGCGTCCTCGATGCCGACGACAAGTTCCCGGACTTCATCGAGGAACAAACCGAGGGCGTTTTGGCGAATCTGACAGTTCTGCGGTTCGAAGATGATGTTGAGACGGGAACCGAGCCGTCCGAGATTGCAGGAAATGGGATTCATCGTTGTGAATTACCCGCCAAAGGATTCGGGTTGAAAGCTTCTTTTCGGTGGTATTCCGCGCAGATGCCAGTCGGCGAAATCAAGGAATGCCAGCCAATCTTCGCGGCTGTGCTCGTGCGGCCCCGGTCGGAAAGAAATCCCAATTCGATCCCGTGCGCCAAAGAGCTTCCATACGGCGCGAGCCGCCCGGTGGATTTGATAGGCGCCGGCTGGATTCGCCCAGCGGTCGCCGAGAGCCATGGTGTTGAGCAACGCGCGCGGGGCGATGGCCGCGATGAGCGCGTGTTGATCGAAGGGGAGTTCGTTCTCACGACCGGCAAACTCGCGCAGACGGGGCGAAAACCAATGCGGGAATCTGTCCGTGATGATCGCCAGTGTCTCCGCGTCAGGGGGAGGCGACCGAAACGGTGCGCCGCCGCCACAACCCGAGGCGTTGTCACCCACCAGCGCAATGCGCCCGTCGGTGGCACCGGCCAGAAGGGACGTTTTTCCGCCGCGCGAGTGTCCCGCGACAGCGATTTTCTGCGTGTCCACTTCCGGCAAGGTGAGCAAGAAATCCACGCAGCGATGGTAGCTCCACGCCCACGAAGCGATTGCGCATGAGTTGCCTCTTGTGTCCGGTGTGATTTCCGTCCGATTAAACTCGGCGAGAATGTAGCCGCGCTGCAAGATTTCCATGGTCACCGTGTCGGACAGGTATCGCCAGCAACCGTCGCCATTCAAGATGACCGGCATCGGTTTCGTGCCGGCGGGGATCAACAAATCAAGTACCCACTGTTTGGCGGCGGATCGGAGGTGGAACTGCTGGTGGTGAGCCTCCTGATACCGTCGCACGTGATGCTCGTTCAAGAGTTCCGCCGTGACCGGTGCCGCCGACGGCAAGGGCCCGTACTCAATTCGCAGAATGTGCTCCAGCAACTCGGATCGTCGGACTTGCCAGTCGTTCGCGGTGCGGACGACGCCACCGGAATCAAATCGAAACAAGTCGGGAAGGCTGGTCTCCATGAAACACCATTCGGCGGTGTTTACAGTGACGCGACTTTCACATCAATGATGTCCTTGTCCGAGCGGATTTCGGCGAGAACCCTTTGGTCTGGCGCGCTGTCGAGATTGAGAACCGTGAGGGCTTTGCCGCCGGGAACGTCGCGTCCCAGGGACATGCTGGCGATGTTGACGTTGGCTTTGCCCATGATGGTGCCGATCCAGCCGACGATGCCGGGCCTGTCTTTGTTGCTCATGATGAACAGCACGCCGGTCGGCGAAGCTTCCACGGGCGTGTCGTTGATGCGAACGATGCGCGGGTTGTTGACGCTGCCGTAAAAGGTGCCGGAGATGCTGGCGGTCTGGTCGTTAACGGTGGCGCGGACATTGATCTGTTCGGCGTAGTCGGTGGCCTCGGTGCTTTTGACCTCCTCGACCCGGATTCCGAGTTGCCCGGCAATGAACGGGGCGTTGACGAAGTTGACATCCGCGCCCTCCGCATTTTGCAGGAACCCCTTCAGGACGGAGCGGGTTACCGGGTTGCTTTCGATGTCGGCCGCTTTGCCGCAGTACTCGACGGTGAGACGTTCGATGCGGGGCGGCGCAATCTGGGCCAGGAGTCGCCCCATCCTTTCTCCCAGCGTCAGGAACGGTTGGAGAACAGCCAGTGCTTTGGCGTCAATCGAAGGCATGTTCACAGCGTTGCGGATGGTGCCGCCGGCAAGCACCTCGGCGATTTGCTCGGCCACTTCCACGCCAACCGATTCCTGGGCTTCGTGAGTGGACGCTCCGAGGTGCGGGGTCATCACGACGGCATCGAGGGCGCGCAGGGGATTGTCGGCGGCGGGAGGCTCTTGTTCATAGACATCGAGCGCGGCGCCGGCCACCCGACCGGACTTGATGGCTTCGGCCAAATCGCCTTCCACGATAATGCCGCCACGGGCACAGTTGATGAGGAAGACGCCTTTCTTCATCTTGGCCATGGTCGTTCTGTTGATCATCCCCTTTGTCTGTTCGGTGGCGGGAACATGGACGGTAATAAAATCGGCGCGACTGTAGATCTCGTCGAGTTCCACCAGTTCCACCTGCAACGTGCGGGCGCGACTGGCGCTGAGAAACGGATCGAAGGCAAGCACGCGCATGCCGAATGCGATGGCACGGCGCGCGACTTCGGTGCCGATTCGTCCCATGCCGATGATGCCCAGCGTCTTGTTGTAAAGCTCGGTGCCTTCAAAAGATTTACGGTCCCACTTGCCGGCCTTCATCGAACTATGGGCTTGGGGGATTTTGCGGGCCAACGACATCATCATCGAGAACGCGTGTTCGGCCGTGGAAATGGTGTTGCCGGCCGGGGTGTTCATGACGATCACGCCCCGCCGGGTAGCCGCGTCCACGTCCACGTTGTCCACACCGACACCGGCGCGCCCGACGACACGGAGTTTTTTGGCGGCCTGCAATACTTTCTTGGTGACCTTGGTCTGGCTGCGGACTATCAGCGCATCGTAGTCCCCGATGATCTGGCACAGTTGGTCCTCTTTCAGGCCAATCTTCTCGTCCACCTGAAAGGCGGGATTGGCTCGCAACAATTCCACACCACGCGGCGAAATGGGATCGGACACAAGTATTTTCATTCGGTTCCTCGCAAAATTAGTGATTGAATTGCATGCGCAATTTGCGATGTTACCCGCGTTTGAACAAGAAAAAAACCATGCCGGACATCACACTTTATTCACGATCGTTTTGCGGTTGGTGCGACGAAGCCAAGGAGTATCTGAGGTCAAAAAGGTTGGAGTTCCGGGAAGTTGACATCAGCCGAGACCCTGCGGCGCGCGCGGAAATGGAGAAACTTTCCGGGCAGTCTTATGTTCCAACCATCGTGGTAGATGGACGTGTGTTGGCCAATTTTGATGTGGGTCAGTTGCAGAAGTTCCTGACCGCCAATGAATCTGCGTCCCGGTGAGAGGGACCAGTCGAACCGCAGAAACCAACAAGGAGATAGCCAGATGAAGAAGACGATCGCAGTAGTCGCGGCCATTGCCGCGATGCAGATGGGGATGAGCAGCGCGTTTGCGGAACAGTATGTGGTCAAGCTGTTCCTGCGCTACTTCTCCGAATCAGAAAGTGGAACCATCCAGGTTCAGCGGGTCACGCCGCTGCTAATCATTGTGAATTGCGCGCTGCAAACGGAAACCCAAGCCGACTCTCTCGAACTTGTCATGGATACCGAAACAGGATCCATCTCCGTCGTCCGCAAGTGCGATGGTGTCGTGGTCTGCCCGGTGGCCGACTTGGTTGGCGGGCATGAGATTTCCGCCACCGTGGTCAACTCGCAGAAGAAGTTCATGCGCCACGCATTCATGCAATTGCCGTTCACATCGGAAATGATCGGCAGTCTGATGGGTCCCGGTGTCCTGTCGCTGGGCGAAGTCTCCAACTTCAAATGGCGCGGCAAGATTCTCGGCAGCCAGCCGCCTTTCGGCAACCTCGACAAGTCTGTGTTTGATGGGAAGTTCGCCGTAACCAAGAAGTTCGTGCCTGACAATAGCTGTCAATAGTCCAAGCTGATATCCGCAAAACCCGGTGGCGTTGCCGGTCAACGTCACCGGGTTTTCATTTCTTCTGAAACATTTCGCGGAATTGGGCCGGTGACATGACTGGCGTTTGAAGCATCTCCACCGCCGCGCGGGCCTCTTGCTGGATTTGTGAATCGGGGTCGGAATACAGTTTCTCCAACAGCGGCACGGCATTGGTCGCATTCATGAACACCAGCGCGTCAATGGCTGCCAATCGCACATCCACGGGTAACTTGGCATTCAACCCCTTCCCCACAGACGCCACGGCTTCCGGCAACTTGAAGTCCGACATCGCATCAAGAATATCAGCACGGAGTCCGACCGATTGTTCGACGGCGAACATCCGCTCCAAAGCCTGAAGTGCTTCCGCCGAACCGATGGAGGCGATTAGATAAACCAGTTCCGATTTGCGCGGCGCGTCAGTCAGATCGGCATAGTATCCGGCTAATTCCTTGATCGGCATGTTCGTGGTCAACACCGACGGCACCGTTGCGTGGGGCTTCTCGCTGTTGATGCCCGGCCCGCAGCCACAGAAAACCAGTGTCACCGTCAATCCGACTGCCGCAATCACCTTCATCGTTTGACCCTCCATCAAACCTGCCGACCAACCACTTCACTCCATGCCCACCGGCCCAGGCAAACATGGCCGCAGCCACATCATCGGCCACGATACCCCACCCGCCCGGCAAGAGCTGCAGATACCGAATGGGCGGTGGCTTGGTGATGTCGAACAATCGAAACAACACGAACCCGGTCAACACCCACCACCATTCCCCTCCCAGCCCCGCCAACGCCACCGGCATGACAGCTACTTCGTCCAACACAACCCAGGCAGGGTCTTTCTGCTGCCCGATTCGTTCCGCCTCCCCGCAAATCCACACAGCGGCACCGATGACCCCAATCGTAAGCATCCAGTAGGCGGACGGCCTGAGCTGTTGCAGCCCGAACCAGTACGCCACGCCCACCAGCGATCCAAAGGTGCCGGACGCGACGGGAAGCTTGCCGGCTCCGAAGCCGGAGGCGAATACTTGTATGATGGGCTCACGCATCGCGCAAAAACAGGCCGCGATTTCGCCAGAAATAGATCGCGCCCGAAAACACCGTCAACGTCACCGTGCCCAGCATCATCCAAAACACAACATTGGAGAACCGCACATCGAATTCCTCGGCGGACATTCCCACAAAGTTCCAGTCTTCACGCATGGCCAGACCGGCCAGAACGACGATGATGGTTAGCATCTGCGAGAACGTCTTGTGTTTGCCCAGGCGTTCGGCGCGAAGCACCACGCCTTGTTCCCGCGCCACCAGACGCAAGCCGGTCACGAGAAACTCGCGGGCCACAATCACCAACGTCATCCACGCCTGCACCAACGGATTCCCTTTGGCATCGTTGATCTCGATGAAGCAGATGAACGCGGCGGCCACCAAAATCTTGTCGGCCAACGGGTCCATCAAACTTCCAAAGTGCGTCTCCAGTTTCTGGCGCCGAGCAATGTGGCCATCCAACCAGTCCGTGAGACAAGCAATGATGAAAACCACGAGGGCCGTGGTTTTGCCCAGCGGATAATGGGTCCGAATCACACCCTCCGCCGGCAACAGCAACGCCATCACGAAGAACACCGCCATCACCATGCGCGCCACCGTCAGTTTGTTCGGAAGATTCATTGGCGGCGCATACTAGCCGTCACCCTGTCCCGCGACAAGCCGCCTGTTGAAAAGGACCAATATACCGGCCGCTTGACTTTACCGCTCGCTTCCAGTGTTCTTTCAGTCAAAACACCCCGAAAGGACAACCATCATGCGCCAGATCCTGTTTGCCATGTTATGTCTCAGCGCGGCTGTTTTCGCGGCTGAATCTGCGTACGCCCAAGCAAAGAAACCAACCATCGCTGTCATTCCCAAAGGCACCACACACGAGTTCTGGAAATCCGTCCATGCGGGCGCCCTGAAAGCGGCGAATGAGTTGGGTGTGGACATCATCTGGAAAGGGCCGTTGAAGGAGGACGACCGCGAAGAACAGATCAAGGTTGTGGAAAACATGGTCATTCGCGGCGTGGCCGGCATCGTGCTGGCCCCGCTCGATGACACGGCGCTGCGGACGCCTGTTGCCAACGCCGTCCGTGGCGGCATTCCTGTCGTGATCATTGATTCCGACCTGAAGAGCGACAAGCACACGAGCTTCGTGGCCACCGACAACTATGCCGGCGGCAAACTAGCCGGGCATCATCTGGCCAAGCTTCTTGATGGGAAAGGTCGCGTGGCCATGCTCCGCTACGCCGAAGGCAGCGCCAGCACCAGCAACCGTGAACAGGGATTCCTCGACGCCATCAAAGAACATCCCGGCATCACCGTGGTCAGCGCCAGCCAGTACGGCGGCGCCACAACGGAAACGGCCTACAAAGCCAGCGAGAACCTGCTCGCCCCGTTGAAGAAAGCCGGCACACGGGAACTGGACGGGATTTTCGCCTGCAACGAATCCACCACGTTCGGAATGTTGCGCGCCCTGCAAGACGCGGGCTTGACCGGCAAGGTTCGGTTCGTCGGCTTTGACGCCTCCAGCAAACTCGTGGAAGCGCTCAAAGCCGGTCATATTGACGCGTTGACCGTTCAGAATCCGATGCGAATGGGCTATCTCGGCGTCAAGACCATGGTGGATCATCTGTCTGGCAAGCCCGTGGAGAAGCGGGTGGACACAGGCGTAGCCTTGGTGACAAAGGACAACATGAACGATCCCGCCGTCAAAGAAGTGTTGGAGCCGGACCTGTCTATCGTGGACCGGAAATAGCGCCATCCTGGTTTCTCCTCCGAGCGCCGGCTCAACTCGGGAACTGTGGGTGGATTGCACGGTATCCATTGCGTTCCGAAACCAAACTTGGGAACGAGGGGAGATGCCTCATTGGGCGAGCTTCTACGGCGCGAGTTTTACCCGATAGAAGCTGGCCGGGTCAGTTCCGGGGACTACGTGCGTGGTCGCGGCACCGCCCGAGTCAACCTCACCGGGCAAATCATCGTATGGGCCGCCGGGAGCAGGCGCCTTTTGGATGATGTATTTCTTGAGGGGCGCGCTTCGCCATGTGAGTTGAACGTCGCCGTTCGGCAGCCGTTGGATGTTGACAACGACAAACGTGGAAGCGGGATTCTGTGGGTCAGTGCTGGCCCAATACTCGGCCCAATTGCTCTGGCCGTCGCCATCAAGGTCTAGGGCGGCGTCGTTGACCAAGGGGTCAAGCCCGTTGGTAACTTCGTAGCCGTCGGGCATCTGATCGTTGTCGGAGTCGGTGGACAACGGGTCGGTGTTGTGGATTTGAACCTCATCGTAATCGCTCAGACCATCTCCGTCGGAATCTGTGCTGCCGAACGTGACCACGATGGAGTTGTCGCCATCGGAAAGCGCACCGGATACGCGGACGCGGCTTCCGTCCGGGTCGTATGCGAAACTCAGCGCGCGGACTCCGTTGGTGAGCACGATGCCGGGCACTTCACCGGAAGGCAGACGCACCCATGTGTTGTGCGCCAGCGCACCGGCTGTGCGTTTGCGGATGTCCACTCGTGACGCACCGTTGGTTTGCAGAACGCCCACATCGAACCGTTGACCGCGATACAACAGATTGCTGAAACCCATTGTTGTCCAGCCTGCCGGCAGCTTGGGCGAAACCGACACGGTGCCGTTGGTTTCGGGCCGGTAGTCGAGGAACAGCATCATCTGGTCAACCATCGTCGCCTGCGATTCCCAGACATTGGGCCAAGCGGCTTGGAGCCAGAATCCCGGATATTTCTGTTCCGATGGTGTCACGGCGACTTGTTCCGAGGAAAGTCCCATTGGTCCGAGCTTGGCAATGAGTCTGTCGAGCATCGCAACGTTGGTGGACACCAGAGCGTTGCCCGGTACGGAATCTTGCCAGCGGGCAAAATACATTCCGTACCATGCCGTCGCCAGAACCCACGGACCACCGTTCCAGTAATTGTCGAGGTCACCGGGATTGTCGGATGTCTTGTGATTGTATCGTCGCAACCAGCCTTCCACATCCGGTGAGTTCTCCACGAGATTGCCTTCCGAACCGGTGAACCCACCGGCCGTTTGGCGCCCGTGAATCCATTCGACGACGTTGGTCATGCGCGCGTCGGCGGGACTCAACACCTCAAAGGGATACGCCAGACCCAACTGACTGATGTCGCTGGTTTCTGTGCGCGCATCAATGCGCGCATAGACGCCGTTGGTGAGGATGTCGTTGGCGCGATCGTGGAACGTCGTTGCCCAACTGTTGCTGCCCACCAGTGCCGCCAACGCCGCCGCATCGCGGAGTCCGCGCACCACGCTGGCGTTCGAGTAGAGGAACTCGCCCCATTGATCTTCCCAAATGTTGTTGGAGTGCATCCGCCGGGTCAGGTCGTTGAAATACAAGTTGGTGGCGATCGTGCTGTCTTCGCTGCTGGCGCGCGCGGCGGTGTACGCGAGGCTCCAGTTGCCGGTCGCCCAGGAAGCGTCACCGGTCACGAGGTAATGATAATATAGCCCCCACGGGATGCTGGCGGTTTCGTCCACTTGGGGCGACTGCCAGACAGGGACGCCGTCCGTCGTGTATTTCTGGTAGAAGAACCCCGGCCCCCAAGCATCAGTGGCGCGTTGCGCGTTGTTGAGCCAGCGATAGAACGCGGCCGACTCGTTGGTGTGGCCGGTGCGGGCAAAGGTGATCGCGGCATACACCCCGTCGCGCGGCCAGACAAACGGATACGCGCCGTTGTGCATGCCGGCGATGATTCCGCCGGTCACTTTGTCTTGGTGCAGGGCGGAGACCAGCAGCGATCGTTTGAACAGCCGGTTGTAGTCGGCGTTGGGCAGATGAACCGTAACGCCACCGGCCAGCCAGTTCGACCAATGCGCCGCGGTCGCCGCTTGCACGTCGGCCATGTTGGTGGTGTAGAACCAACTGACCAGCGGCGCGCCCCAGAAGTCATGCGTACCGGTTGCGCCCGTGAAATCATCCCATGAACCCACGATCAAGATATTGACTTCGCGTGTTTCGCCGGGATTGAGTGTGATCCGTTTGCCCAGCCAGCCTTCCTGGTTGTCCGCCGCGGCAGTGGGATGGTCGCGCCATGAGGCATCGCAGCGTTCGCCCGCGCCGGTCACGTTGTTTGTCACGAGCTTCATCGCTGTGGCGAAGTAGACGGAGTTGCTCTTGCTCCAGCCTTGCGTGACGGTCGGATCGTACTGATTCTCGGGATTTATCCCGTACCCGTCCGGCGTGCACCAGGTGCCGGTGGCGACGCGTCCGACGTTGTCATGCACGATGATCACGCCGTTGGATGCGACGTAGCTCATCGAGTCGTGAGCGTCATCGCCTTTGACATTGAAATTGATGTCGTAATAGAAGTCGAACGTCCGCGCCGTCACCTCGCGATTGGTCAGAAGGAATCGTTTGACGTACACGCCGCGGTTGGTTCGCGTGGCGTCGGCAACTACCGGCAACGTGCTCTCCACAGGAACGAAGTCATGTTGCTCGATGTGGATATTGTTGCCGGTCACGTTGAGACGGTTGGATGTGACGACGACCAGTGTGTCGTCGCTGAGCCAGCGTTGGCCGATGTCGGTGAACTTGCCGTCAATGTTCGTGAGCCAGTGGATGTTGGTGCCGAACCCAAGCCCACCGGTTCCCGCGATGACGTTCATCTGGCCGTTGGCCTGGTTGTCAAGCGTGGTGCAGGATTGCGGCCAGGACTGCGGTCCCCGATATCCTTCATTGGCTGTGCCGGATTTGCTGCGGAGGCCGGCACTGGGGAAGTAGATGTCGTAGAGCGTACCGTTGGCATCGAGCATGGCGGTGAGGTAGCCATTGCCGATCACGGCTTCTTCCCGCTCATGTTTGATCTTCGTCGCCGGGTGGCTGGCGTAACCGGTCCCGTACTCTCCGCCTGGCCACGGCAATGCGGTGGAGAAATAAGCGTAGTTCTGGCCAATGTTGGAGTCGAGGTTCAGCGTCAACGCATCGGCTGTTGCGTGGGTGGGCAGCACGGTGGAACTGAGCAGATAGTATTGGACGTACCGTCCGTTGGGCGTCGCCGGTATGGTGGCCGTGTAGTTCGTGCCACTTCCGGACGCTTCCGAAAACTCACTGCTGCTCCAACTGTTCGTCGTCCACCGAACAAAAACGCGTTCCTCGGGCGATTTGGCTGCGCTCAGGGATATGCCGACTGTCACACTCTCGTTCGTTGTGGGACTGATCGGAAACGCACCGATGCGGGTCAACATGACCGGAGGCGCTGATGTTTTGAGGAACGCGATTTGCGCCGTCGTGTTGGTCGTGGGTCGGAGGGCGCGAACATTGTAGTAGAAACCGTTTTGGACGGTGACACTGGCATCGGCACCGCCCCACGGCAAGGATGTCACAGCATCCATCGCAGCGGTGGTGCCGCCGCCCCAGTTGAAAGACCAGCTCTGGTCGGCGCGCAGTTTGAAGGCATAGGTGCCCCCCGTCACATCGCCGCCCGATTCCGCAACGTAGATCGTGTTGGTGAACCATTCCTGCGCCGCGGGCGTGCCGGGAGGAATCACCTTCGTCAACTGCCACGGCGGATTGTTGTCACTCCATCCGCTCCATGATCCCGGTATGCCCAGAATGTTGATGGCGCCGGGCGCGGGACCCTCGTCCACAATGCGAAGGTACTGCACGAGAGAACCGTCGTCGGTGATGGAGCCGTACGAGTCCGCTTTCAGGCTGACGAAGATGCCATTGTTCCAGAGGTCGGCACCGGTCTTGGCGACCGGCCACAGCAGGTTGGTGGCGCTACTGGAGGCGAGGTTGCAGATGTTGTATTGCCGGTCGAAGCTCAGTCCGAGCAACGAGAAGACGGGGCGCAAATCGTAAAAGTCCGTCGCGGAAACGTGCGCGCTGCCGTGCGGCAGCAACAAGGAAAACGCCAGGACAACGTCGTTGCTGGCCGGGTTGCCGAAGGCCTTTTCGTATTTGGCGACGGCAAATATCCGGGCATTCTCGCCGCCTCCGAGTCGGCTGAGGAAGTACCGGTTTTGGCTGCGGAGGGCGGGGCTGTTGAGGCGCGCCCGGTTGACTCGGCCGTACCACGTGGCCATGCCGCCGGCGTTGGGAGGCGGGTTACTGAAGACGGTGAGTTGGTTCCATTTTTTGAAGTGCGGAACGCGTTTGCCGAAGTTGAGTTCGTGGTCAGTCCGGAAGCCGTCGCAATACCAGCAATCGTAATTGTAGTTTTGGATGCCTTGTTCTTGTCCGTAGAAAATCATGGGCAGGCCATCCACAGAGGAAAGCGCGCCGTACCGGGAGGCGGTGACCCAGGCGTCATTGTCGGGGAGAACTTCGTCGTGGGAGGTGAGGTTGAGGAGAATGGCGCCGCTGTTGTAGGCGCTGCGGCGGGCTTCGAGGGCGTTTTTTATGTCCCACGAATTGTTGACGTGGGCTTGGGTGAATTGGAAGACGAGGTTTTCGTTGAGGATGTCGAAGTGCCGGTTGGAACGGTAGCCGGGGACGCCGCCGTCGAGTGTCTCGGCCATGAAGACGAAGTTCCATTTCTTGGAGCGGGTGCGGTTGATGATGTATTCCCAGAGTTGCGGAGGGAGGCCTTGGCCGAAGTCGCAGCGGAGCGCATCAATGCCTTTGTCGTCTTGGGCGAGCACCCAAGAGTTGGTGGCGGGATGGCCGGTTTTTTTGAGCCAGTATTCGGGGTAGTAGCCGAAGTATTTCCAGAGGTCGCGGACATCAGCGTTCATGGAAGAGTAGTCGAACCAGTCGCCTTCGTTGAGGTAATTGCCGTTGTCTTGGGGGTTGTGACAGACGAGGGCGGCATACCGGCCGAAGTAAAGCTCGGTGACATCGTACCATTTGCCGAAGTCTCCCCGGTCAGGGGCGGTGCCGAAGTTGTTGTTCCACGCGTCGGCGTAATAGTTGGCAGGCTGGCAGTAGTCGCTGATGAGGGAGAACCAGCCGGGTTTGGCAATACCCATGCGGGTGTCTTTGTTGCCGGTGAAACCGAGGTCCACGCCGCCCTGCCCCATTTTGGCGTCCCATGAGGTGTGATTGAAGACGCCGTCGAGCATGATGTTGATGGTGGGCACGAGCGGAGTACCGGCATCGCAGCGAGCGACGAAGTTGGTGAACTCATCCATGGCGTTTTCTTCGTTGAAATACCGGCCCATGCTGTGGGCGACAGCGTAATAATCGCGCGTGGCGTAAGGGCTGCCGGGTTGGTAGGGAGTGCCGGTGACGGGATCGTTTTCGGCGCGGTCGTAGCCGACCGGGTGGATGGGCTGGAACCAGAGGCAATTGACGAGGAGATTGTTGAAGTAGTTCGTGTTGACCGGCTTGGCGGGATCGAGGAAGTCGGCAAACACGCCGCGTCCGCCTTGATCATTCCAACTGGCGTTGGCGGTGAGGGTGTTGAGTTCGTAGAGTGTCATCTCGAGCGCCTTCTTCGGGGAGACGACGATGGCGTGGTCGCGGAAGCCGAAGCTGCCGTACCAAATCCAGTTGGGGTTGCCGGTGACTTTGTAGCGGGCGGTGAGGCGGTAGGCGCCGGTTTTGGAAACGGTGAGCCGATTGGAGAAAGAGCCATCGTACATGTCAATCATCGTGTACGCTTTGTAGTAATGGGAGTTGTCACCGGCATCGATGGTATTGCCGTCGGGCGGGTAAATGCCTTCCTCGATCGTGCCGAGCGTGCCGTGGACGTAGGTATTGGTGGCAAAATCCCGGCGGTCGAGGTTGGTGAAGATTTCCACGGCGGTCAGGTTGGCCGCGTTGGGCTTGAAAATGACGTGAACGTAATTCGTGTCGCGGGCGACTTCGTTGACGAAAAACTTGGTGGTTGTGTAGTCAGCATTGACACCGTTGACCGTTAACTCAGGAGCCGCCTGCGCCGCGTGAGAAACAACGAGGCCAACTGCGGAAAAGAAAAGACACTTCATGAGATTCATAGACACACCTTACTAATTCGCTTACCGACCCGTCTGCGGAACTGCTACTTCACGACTTTGACAGAGTTCTTGTTGCCGTCACCATCTTCGGCTGTTTCGACGGCGTTGGGATCCAGCCGCCATTCTCCGTCCACCACGAACTTGTACTGATACTTGCCGGGCTTGAGCGATATTTCCGCGCCCCAGATTCCAAAAGTATCCTTTTTCATCGGATTGGCTGTCGCGCTCCAATTATTGAACTCCCCGGCCACATACACCGATTTGGCCGCCGAATCCACCAAGGTGAACCGCGCCGCTGCTGCCCCGGCTGCGAGAGAAGCCGGCGCGCTGGGCGTCGCTGCCGCGGCAGGTGTGGTGCCTGATTTCACTTCGATCAGGGAATTGTCTTCGTCGGTGCTGGGCGCGTGGGCGTCTTTTTCCCAAACTTCGCCGCCATTGATGACAAACTTGTACTGATACTTGCCGGGCAGGAGCATCGTGGAGAAAGTCCACCGGCCATCGCTTTCGGACTTCATCAGCCATTCGGCCTTTCCGCTGACTTTGCCGTTGTCGGGATCGAGCCATCCGTTGAATTCGCCGGCCAGGTGAACCGTTTTGGCACCGGCGTTCTTGTGTTGAAAGCTGACACGCACAGGCGCGCCGGGAACGGAATCGCCTCCTACGACAATACCGGAATTCTCCACGTCATTGACCGTCTTGCGAACCGTGTTGGCTGGATCAAACACCCAATCGGAACCGTTGACGACAAACTTGTACCCGTAAAACCCGGGCTTGAGGTGAAACGTGCGCGTCCAGACGCCGGCATCGTTCTTGGTCAGCGGCAGCGTCTTCCAGTTGCTGAACTCACCGGCCACATCCACGCTCTTGGCGTTGGCGTCCGTGTAACTGAATGTCGTAGCGGTTTCTTCCGCCGCTGACGACGCCACGGCAACGGACAACGTCAAGGCCACAATCGCGGAATAACAGGTGCGTTTCATTGTTTGGCCGGTTTGGTTGGGACGTTGCTGATATTGTCGTTTAACCTCGCCCCACAAGACTCGCGCACCACAAGGTAAATCGGAATCACTTCTTCCACCTTCTTCACCTTGCCGTGGATTATCTCAATCAACCGTTCGCAAGCCAGTTTGCCCAGTTCGTACAGGGGTTGGTGCACCGTGGTCAGACTCGGTATGGAAAAGCTCGCCTGCGGAATGTCATCAAAGCCCGCAACCGCCACATCTTCCGGCACGCGCAAGCCAAGCTGGTTGAGCTTCTTGATGGAGCCGATGGCCATCTTGTCGTTCATCGCAAAGATCGCCGTTAGTTCCGGATGCAGACGCAACAGATCCTCGGTCGCTTTCATGCCGCCCTCTTCCGTGAGCCAGCCGTCCGCCATCATCGTCGGCTGAAACGGCAGCTTCCTTTCCGCAAGCACCTCTTGATACGACTCGAAAATGTCTTTGCTGGTCTGGATCTCCGAAAGCGCACCGGAAATAAAACCGATATGTTTGTGCCCCAGATGCGCGAGATGCTGAACCGCCTGCCAGGCGCCGTAGCGGTAGTTGGACACAATGTAGTTGAGCGGAGAATCCTTGAAATAATTGTTCACCAGCAAAAAAGGACGCGCGCCATCCGCCAGATCGTGAAGAAACCGGTGCTTGTAGTTCGCGCCGATGAACAGCATCCCATCAATGTATTTCTGATCGAACAACCGGAGGTATTCCTTGCTGTCCACAAACTCGGACCGCGCGGCCTCCATCAAAATCTTGAATCCGAGCTTCGCGGCGCGATCATAGATGCCGCTGAAGATCTCGCCGAAATACACATCCGCAAACGTATGACGAAGCTGGGGCACCACCACCGCAATGGTGCGTGTGTGCTTCCAAGCCAGAGATCGCGCCATGCGATTCGGCTGGTAACCCAGTTCTTTGATCGTGGTCAAAACCCGCTCACGCGTTTCCGCGCTGATCCGTTGGTTGCCATTCATCACCAAAGAAACTGTGGACAGCGAGACGCCACTGCGTTCCGCGATATCCTTGATGGTGTATGCCTTCTTTTGCTTGCTCATGCAAACACTCTATGTGTCACCGCCGCAAAGGTCAATCCCGAAGTAAAACGCTTTACCGCATCTCGGCAAGCGCGTCGCTCACAGCAACACCAATCTTTCGCGGTCCGCCTCCACCCAACAAATCATCCACCGCCTCGAGCCGTCGTATCAGGTCCAACACTTCGCGCCGCGAATAAGGTCCACCCGCGGCCTCACAAAAGTGTGTCCGGCACCCAAACGGCCGGTCCGCATAAATCAGACAGTGCCCGGTATCCCGCTTCAGCAACGGACAGATTCCATCTTCGGCTACCGTCAACGTCTTGCGGCCCGTTGCCCGGTAGGCTTTCGCAGCCAGCACGGCTTCGCCCTTGGTCAACTGCGGCGTCAAGCCGGTAAGCTGGAATTGACAGCATTCCGTGCGCGCGATGCAGGCGCGTTCAAGCGGGCGTGTCGCCAAATCTGCATAGACCGCGCGCACTTCCGCCAGCGCGTCAGAGACGTTTGGCGAGTTCGGCTTGGCTGCGCTCAAAGATTTCCTTGTGCAAAGAATTGCCGTGGGCGTCCATCGTCACCACAGCCGGGAACTTCACGACTTCCAATTCCCAAATCGCTTCGGGTGACCCGAACTTTTCCAAAAAATACACATTCCGAACCCGCGCGATGTGTTCGGCCAACACTTGGGCCGCGCCGCCAACCGCATGCAAATAGACGGCACCGGCTTCCCGGCACGCCGCCAACGTGCGATCGCCCATGCCGCCCTTTCCAATTACGGCTCGCACGCCGAACTTGCGGATGATGTCGCCCTGATACGGTTCCTCGCGAATGGACGTGGTCGGACCGGCGGCCGTGACCTTCCAGTTGCCGTCTTCATCCTTCATCACGACCGGGCCGCAATGATAGATGATGCCGTTCTGCAACGACACGCCGGCCGGCAACTCACCGCCTTTGGCGAGGTACTTGTGAACGGCGTCGCGCCCGGTGTAGAGCACGCCGCTGATCTCCACGGCGTCGCCCACTTTCAGTTTGCGAACAGCTTCTTCACTCAGTGGCGTATTCATGTTAGTAGAGCCAGTCCAAGATCTTGCCAGTCGCATCACACCGCGCACCCTGACGGCGATACGCCCAGCACATGTAGCTGATACTCACGAAGAACGAAGCCGGTACCCGGTTCACTGCGCAAATCTTCACACCCAACAACGTTGTTTTCCCGCCAAACCCCATCGGGCCGATTCCGAGTTCATTGGCCGTACTGAGGATGTCCTGCTCCAGACTGTCGAGTTCGGTCACCGGATTGCGGTCATCCAGTTTGCGCAACAACTGGACTTTGGAATACTCGTAGCCCGTCGCACGGTCGCCCCCGATGCAAACACCGAGAACACCCGGACCACAGCCCTTGCCCTGCGCCTGCAACACCGCATCCAAAATCGCCTTCCGGCAACCTGCCAAGTCGCGGTCCGCCTGGATGTTCTCGTCCGGCAACGAATACTGCGCGCCCACATTCTCGCAACCGCCGCCCTTCAACATCAGCCGCACATGAACATCCGCGCCGGCATGCTGATGGAAATGCAACGTCGGCGCGCCGGGTCCGAGATTCGTGCCGTCGTTCTTGCCCGTCAACGAGTCCACCGAGTTCTGGCGGAGATAGCCCTTTTGCGTGGACGTCTTCACCGCGGCGCGCGCCGACTCCGAAAATGCGATCTGATCGAAGCCCACCGGACAGTCCACATAAAACAACACGCTGCCGGTATCCTGACAGATCGGCTGCGACTTGCGTTTTGCCAGGGCGATGTTCTGCTCAATGATCTTCATGGCGCCTTCCGCAATGGTGCCTTTCTTCTCGCGCTCCAACGAAGCAACGATGGCCCGTTGCACATCGTCGGGTATCTCTGCCGACGTGCGACGAATCAGTTCCACCAGTGAATCCAGCCACGTGTTCATGTCTGATTCAGAATAACGACCCGGTGCGCTTTGGCAAGCGTGGTCACAGCGCCGCCAATGCTTTGGCTTCGGCTTCGGCGTACCGGCGCACGTGCTCGTTGTACACGCGAACCGCCGCCGGATCGGGTTCGATGCGGGAATGCGGGATCGGTTCCGTGAATCCCGCCACCACACGGTCCCAACTGGCATCCTGCCCGGTATGCTTGAGTTGCGCGTGCGCGGCAATCAATGCGGCTCCCAGTGCGGCGCTTTTGCTGACCTCGATGCGTTCCACGGGGCAGTTCATCACGTTGGCGATGATCTTGAGGATGGGAACATTCACAGAACCGCCGCCCGTGGCGAGCACCTTGCGCGGTGTGACTTCCATCCAATGCGAGTGAATCCGCATGGACATCATCTGCGCTTCCACAATCGCCCGGCAATTCGCGGCGGCATCGGCCTTGTCCAAATTGATGCGATGAATGCCGGGCTTGTTCACGCGCGGCACGATCTCCGCCTCGAACCACGGCAGCATCATTCCGCCGTTGTTGCCGGGCGGCGTGGCCTCCAAATGACGGTTGAACTGGTCCCAATCCAACCCGTATTGATCGCGGATTTTCTCCCGCGCCAACGAACCATTCTTGAAACAGATCAGAGTCATGTAATCACCCGCCGGGGACCCAAACACGTGCCCGTCCCCGCGGTCATCCGTATGACAACGTTTCATCGTTCCAAAATACGTGTAGCTTGTCCCCAAGCTCACCGCGACCATTCCCTCCTCCAACAATCCGAGTCCGATCAAACTGCAGGGATTGTCGCCCGACCACACACACGCCAGGGCACCGGGATTGAGGCCGTACTTCTTCACAAAATACGGCGATACCGTCCCCACAACATAATCCGACGGGGCTAGTGGCGGAAGCTTGCCGGCCAGTCCCGGTGCCGTTGCCTCCAACGCGCGTGGCAACCACCGCT
>CAZEQV010000007.1:11708-30918 GCA_964514435.1 uncultured Verrucomicrobiota bacterium | reverse complement strand
CGAGGACACCAGCGCCAATATTCACCCTTTGACGATGAAACGTCCGTCTCGTCAGCCTGACCGGAAGGCTGCGAGGACTTCCCAACACCCGAAAGGGGATTTTGCGGTTGCACGAGACAGTTTGTACCATTATCTACAGCGCCAGCCAAGTTCACTCCTCATGCTCTCAAACCTGACACACCCTTGCCGGGGTCTGTACGTTTCTGTCCTGCTCGCGGCACTCACCGTCATGCTGTTGCCGACCGGCCTGCCGGCCCTCGACACATTGCGCCCTGAGCAACTCAAACCGGGCATGAAAGGCTACGGTCTCTCCGTCTTCAGCGGCACCAAACCGGAACGGTTCAACGTCGAAATCATCGGCGTCATGAAAAATACGTTCCCCAAACAAGACATGATCCTCATCCGGCTCAGCGGCGCCAACCTCGAACGCCACAAAGTCATCGCCGGTATGAGCGGCAGCCCGATCTACATTGACGGCAAACTCATCGGAGCACTCGCCTACGGATGGACGTTTGAAAACGATCCGCTTGCCGGCGTCACACCCATCCACAATATGCTGGCCGAACTCGACAAACCAATCACCCCACCGGCCCGCGTCGCCGCATCATTCCCCCTCGCGCGTCCCGACATTTCGCCCGCCAACGCCCAACCGCAACCGTTGCTCACACCGCTGTCATTGGGTGGTTTCACACCGCGCATGATTTCGCTTCTGACGGAAAAGCTCGGCCCCTTTGGGCTGCTGCCCATCGCCGCCGGCGGCTCGTCCCTGCCGGCGGACAAACGCCCCATCGGTCACATCGAACCCGGCGGCGCATTCGGAGTCGAACTCATCCGCGGTGACCTCAACGCCGTCGGCGTCGGCACCGTCACCTACGTCTCGAAGAACCGCGTCCTCGCCTTTGGTCATCCGATGTTCCATGCCGGCTCCATCCGCGCCCCCACGGTTCAAGCCGAAGTCCACACCATCATGTCCAGCGTGCAACGATCCTTCAAACTCGCTACCGCTCACGCCTCCGCCGGTGCGCTCATCGGCGATTGGCAAAGCTGCATCGTCGCCGACACACAAGCCGCCGCCCGCATGATCCCTGTCACCATTGAAGCCACCAATCAAGACACCGGCCACCGCGAAACCTATAACATCGAAGTCCTCAACAACCCAAACTTCGGCCCGCTCTTCGCCATGGTATCCATCCTCGAAGCCGTCAGCGCCACCTCCTCCTCATCCGAAGACACCACCGTCACCACCCAACTCACCATCGAACTCGCCGACCGCACCATTCGCACCGAGAACACCTATTTCCAGCCGGCCGGTCCGCTCCTCAGCGGCGAAGAACTGCTGCCCATCGCCGCCGTGTTCCGCACTCCCTTCGGCAATCCCGAAATCAAAAGCATCCACGCCCACATCCAAGCCCGCCTCCAACGCCGCACCGCCGAAATCAAACGCGCTCACTTCTCGCGCGCCGAAGCCGGCCCCGGCGAAACCGTCGAGCTGACCGTCACGTTCAAACCATTCCAGAAACCAGAGTTCACCCGAACCCTGCCGGTCGCCATACCGGCCAACACCGATTCGCTCCGGCAACTTTCCCTCGTCATCATGGCCGGCAAAGATGCACCCGCCGACCTGGCCCCGCCGGACTCGTTGGACGATTACCTCGCCGCCCTCCCGCGCGGACACAAATCCACCGACCTCGTTGTCCTCATGCAATCCAGCGGCACCGGGCTTCAATATCAAGGTCGCCTCCTCAAAAATCTTCCTCCCAGCATCAGCGCCATCCTGGAAGATTCCACCAATCGCCGCATCCAGTCGGCAGCCGACACCAAACAAATCGTCGTCCCCACCGATTTCATCCTGACCGGCCAAACCACGGTCACACTTTCCATCCGCCAAGATTGAACCCCATGAACAAACTCTTCTCTTGCCTGATCGCAACGGCACTGCTCGCCAGCGCCCTGCCGGCTCACGCCGTCAAAACGGAACGATGGGAAATCGCCACCCCGACGGACTTCCTCCGGGGCAAACTCGACCGGCTCACCCTCACCAGCGACGGCCAACTCCGTCCCGGCTACGCTTCCGCCAAACTCGGCGAGTTCGCCAAGGAAATCTGGTGCTCGATCACCGCACCCGACGGCACCATCTACTTCGGCACCGGCACGCCCGCCGACATCCACGCCTATTACCCCGACGGTGCCATCGCGCGCCTGCTTCAAACCGATGCCATTGCCATTACCTCGCTCGCCCTCGATTCCCAAGGCAATCTCTACGCCGCCACTTTGGCCGATGGAAAAATCTACAAACTTCCCGCAGCCAAACCACCCGCGGCAGAAGGCGCCGCCGCCGCCAAACCGTTCTGCATCCTCCGTTCTCCCTACATCTGGTCCATCGTCACCGACCGCCAAGATCACATCTTCGCCGCCACGGGCCCCGACGGAAAGATCATCCGCATCAGCCCGGACGCCAAAACCGAGGATTGGTACATCGCCGAAGAATCCAACATCCTCTGCCTCGCCCTCGCCGCTGATGGCACACTTTACGCCGGCGGCAGCGACCGCGGCTTGCTCTACCGCGTCACCGCCAAATCAAAAGCCGACGTGCTCCATCAGTTCACCGAAGACGAAATCAAATCCATCATCGTGGACGGTGACGCATTGTTCATCGCCGTCAACCGCCAGAAAAACCGCCGCTCCCGTGGCGCGGAATCACGCCGTCCCACCTCAGCCGCATTCGACGAACTCACCCAACAAATCTCCGCCCGATTCGGCGCCCGCGTCACCATGGAAAACGCCCGCCCCAGCCAGGAGACACCCGCCGACTCCCGCATCGCCAACATGCTTACCGGCAGCCTCTACCACCGCGCCCCCAACGGACGCATGGACCGCCTCGCCGTGTTCGAAAACGAAGGCATCACCCACATCGCGCTTGACCACCAGAAGCAAATCCTCCTCGCCACCGCCCACACCAGCCGCATCTACCGCATCACCTCGCCGGAACAGTGGGAACTGCTCTTTGACCTCGACGAAAAACAAGCCCTGACCATCGCCCTCCGTAACGGACGCTTGGCCCTCATCGGCACCGGCAACATCGGCAATGCTTACACCGTGTCCCCTGAAACCGCCCCCACCGGCACATACACCAGTGAAATCCGCGACTGCCGCTTCTTCACCGCTTGGGGCAACCTCTCTTGGAACCCCACCGGCCCCGTCACCCTCGCCACCCGCACCGGCAACACCACCCTACCGGACACCACATGGTCGGCATGGAGCCAACCCGCCGCTCAGCCCCCCATGAAAATCACCAGCCCGCACGCCAGATTCATCCAAGTCCGCGCCGAACTCACAACCGCTCCCAACCCTCTCACCTGCCTCCGCGCCATCACCCTCCATTACCACATGCAAAACCAACGCCCCGAAATCACCGCTGTCACCGTCACCGTCAAAACCCCTCCACCAACTCCGCCAACCGAGAAACCCAAACAAAACCACCCCGCCGCCACCACACCCGACATGGACCCCAGCGCGCTGGAAAACGCACTCACCGCGACCGAAGCCGGTACACTCACACCCTCCGCACAAGATTTCCGCCCCCAACCCGCCAACACCAAAAAACAAATCACGTGGCGCGCCACCGACAACGACAGCGACACGCTCACCTTCGAACTCCATTACCAACCCACCACCGCCCCCGTCTGGCTCCCGTTCCCCATCGAAAAACCGCTCAAACAAACCTCCTACACCTGGGACACAGAATCATTCCCCGACGGCTACTACCGCATCCGTGTTACCGCCTCCGACAAAGACTCCAACCCGCCCGGCCAATCCCTCTCCGCAGAACGCACGACCGAACCTGTCCGAGTGGATAACCGCCGCCCGGAGATTGTCAACTTGACGTTCGACCCTCTCAAACACGTCCTGACCGGCACCGCCCGCGACACCATCAGCAACATCCATTTCCTCGAATACTCGCTCAACGGTGCCGACTGGAAATACTTTGCGCCCGCCGATGGCATATTTGACGACCGCGAAGAGCCCTTCACCGTCAACCTCACCAGAATTGCGCCTGCCACCTATCACCACATCGCCATCCGCGCCACCGACGAAGCCGGTAACGTCGGCGTCGAAAAACTCGCCTTTCACACACACTGACCCGACGGCTCCCGGGTTCGCCACATGATCAAACTCGAAAACGTCACCGTTGAATACCGGCTCCGCAACGACCGCGTTCTCGCCCTCGACAACATCAACCTTGACCTCCCCGAGGGTGGTTTCCTGGCCATCATGGGCCCAAGCGGCTCCGGCAAGACCACACTCATGCAACTCATCGCCGGGATGCTCACCCCAACCACCGGCAACGTCATCGTCTCCGGCCAGAACCTCCGGCTCCTCGACGACCAGAAAATCTCTCAATTCCGCAACCGAACCATCGGCTTTGTCTTCCAATCATTTCACCTCCTGCCCTACCACACCGCCCTTGACAACGTCGCATTACCCTTGGTTTTCGCCGGCATAGATGAGAAGACCCGACGCAACCGCGCCCGACAAGTACTCACAGAACTTGGATTAGCCGACCGCATCAACCATCGTCCTGACGAACTTTCAGGAGGCGAAGCCCAGCGAGTGGCCATTGCCCGGGCCCTTATCAACAACCCCAAGATCATCTTGGCTGACGAGCCTACCGGCAATCTTGACCGCGCCAACAGCGACCACGTCATGTCCCTCCTGACGGAAATATCCACAAATCGAGGAATGACCATTCTCATGGTTACACACGACGATCATTCCGCCAAACGTGCTGCTAAGACACTCCACCTTGACAAAGGCCGCCTAATCTAGACGACATTTATTGGAATGATCATTCCAATAAATGTGCGATTTCGGTTGCAAGATTGCAGCCCGTTCTGATAGAAATGTTGTCATGAATAGATCCCAATATGCCCTCTACTCAATCCTCGACTTGTTTCTATGGACCTACGATACGCTCACATATCCTACCATCTACCGCCTGTTCGAGTCATATGAATCCTATTCCTACCGGCGAGGAAAACATCATTTCCTCAACCGTTTGGTCACAGAAGGCCTTATTGAAGCTGAAGGCGAAGGCAAAGAGGCCAAGTATCGAATCACATCGCTCGGTCGAAGCACAATCGCCCCATTGGATCCCACACAATACTGGAATAGAGCATGGGATCAAAAATGGCATATTTTAACGTTTGACCTGCCGGAAAGCCGCAAAAGAGACCGCAAGTTGTTATGGCAAGCACTGCGGGCTCGCAAACTCGGAATGGTGCAAAAGAGCGTCTGGGTCTGGCCCCATAACTTAGAGCCTGTGCTCCAAGAAATCATTCGAGTCGAAGGTTTGCCGGAAGCATTTTGTGGGTTTGAAGTGAGTCGCCTGTTTCTTTGCTCCAATGCTGAGATTGTCGCCAGCTCTTGGCCATGGGAAGAAATCAATAGGGAGCACTCGGCGGCACTGGCTAAAATCGACACGGCCACAGACTTGATGAAGTCAGCAACCAACACGGTTGAACTAGGGCGACCAGCCGACATTGTGCGCCGTGCTTACAATGAAGCCTTCCGATTCGACCCTTTGCTTCCGAAGGAGCTTTCGCCTGCCGACTATCGTGGCCGAGAAGTCTATGCCGCTTTCACGGGAACTCGGCTAGAACTCCATAATCGCTTTATGGACTTGGACGATACAAACAAGAGTATTCCAGCCAAGTCATCCCCCCATAGGAGGTTGCCTGCAGCGAAGCCACCACCTGTTGCCGAATCCCCATCGACCCAAGCGTCAGATCAGGGAATCTGGCTCTACTAGCGAATCTGACACTTCAAGGAATGATCATTCCAATAGTTGCACATCACACTATCAACTGAAGTAAATGAATACTTGTTGGAATGATCATTCTTCTTATTGGCGGAGGAGGTTGGGATGATACGGGCTCGGGATCACGTGAAGATTTGCTTGCGAAAAATCGGCCTTCGGAAAAAAAGGGCGGCTTTCGCTGTGGTGTCGGTCGCACTAGGAGTGGTCGTCTTGGTCACCGTCAGTTCCTTGGTTGATGGCATTCGTAGTTTTGCCCAGCAGACAATGTGGTCGGAAGATGTCCTGCCGGATACGGTCATGGCTTTCTCCACCGACAATCCCTACGAATACTTCCAGCCCAACGCGGATCTGGAACGCAAGAGGCCAACTCGCCGGTTCCAGTTTCTCTCAGAGGATATTCTGAAGGATTGGCGCTCATGGGGCGAGGTGGCCGGCGCAGAACGAAAGGTCATGGCGTCTCCGGTAGGGTTTCGGGGATTGGATGGCGCCGTGAGGTTGACGCACTCGTTGATTGGTGCGCCTGAAGGGGGGTTGCGCCGGCATGCTCAGGTTCACCACGGGGTTGACGATTTTGTGCCGGTGGTGTTGGGGGAGGGGGCGTTACGGTTGTGGTTTGTGGAGGGATCGGATCGGTATGCCGTGGCAAGCGAGTCTGAAATGGCGGGTTGGGTGGGGCGCGAGATTGAGTTGGTGGTAGGGGACAATTTCGTCAATGTGAGCCGGTTTCAGCGGGATTCGGACACCAAGAAATTTGTTTCGAAGCCTTCCGACGAGTGGGAAAGGGAGCGGTTGCAGTTGGAGGAGTACTATCGTTCGAATTATGACCTGTCGTTGTTTGGCACCACTTTGAGGGTACCGGCGAGGGTTGTGGGAATCCTCCCGGGCCGCCAGGCGTTGGCTCCGCAGGAATCGGTGGAGATGTTTTCGCGGTGGTTGGAACATCGCGAGCAGTTGGCGCGGTTGGCTCCGACGCCGCGAGCGGTGGTGGATGTGCAAGAATTGTACGAACGCCGGGGTCGGCGGAAGCCGCAGGAGGGTGAGTTCATGGAGGCGATCGTGTGGATGAAGGAGGGGGCCGATGAGGAAGTGGTGGCCAAGCGTATTGAGGAACTTGGTTTTTCGGTCACGACACGAGACCGGGTGTTTGATGGTCAGATGAAGATGTTCGACAGTCAGTTCAATGTCGTGCGAAAGGTGGCGTATTGGTTTGGGGCTGTGTTGTTGGGGCTGGCTTGCGGTTTGGTGTGGAGCACGACCTCCAAGGTGGTGGCGGACAGTCGGGTGGACATTGGATTATTCCGCGCGCTGGGGGCCACGAAACGGGATATACGACGGTTGTTCTTGGGCGAATCGGTGTTGCTGGGACTGATGGGGTTGGCGGCGGGGATTTTGCTCGGATGGGTTTTGGCGTTGGGGATCAGCCGGTGGGCAATCAGTTTTTCGCGGGCGGAGATGGGGGACATGGAAGAGTTGGCGTTGTTGCCGGATTCCATTTTCGCCGTGAACGTGGAGGTGTGTTTGATTTTAACGGCCGGGGTTGTGTTGGTTTCGTTGCTGGCCGGGTTGTGGCCGGCCAATCGGGCGGCGAACATTGACCCGGTGCGCGCGTTGAAACGGGAGTGACCCCAAAGCAGCACGCCCCGGTGTGCTTTCGCATCCGGGGCGTGCTGGTTGATGGGTTGATTGATTCTGTGAAGTGAACGTCAGACGGCGGCTTCAGCCCGTTCGCCGGTGCGGATGCGCACGGCTTCTTCGACGGGCAATATGAATATTTTCCCGTCGCCAATCTTGCCGGTTCGCGCGGAATCCAAGATGGCTTTCACGGCGTCGTCCGCCTTGTCGTCGCTGATGACCACTTCGATTTTGATCTTGGGAAGGAAGTCCACGACGTATTCGCTGCCGCGGTAGATTTCGGTTTTGCCCTTTTGGCGTCCGAAACCTTTGACTTCCGTGACGGTCATGCCTTCGATGCCGACTTCGGAGAGAGCCTCTTTGACTTCTTCGAGTTTGAAGGGTTTGATGATGGCTTCAATTTTTCGCATGGTTTGCCTTTGGTTGCCCGATGCGGCGCTCCGCAACATCACTTGGAGGAGCGGGCGGAGCGCCGCGACCGGGCGGGTTGACTCAGGTGGTGGATGGTGCCGATTTGGGGACCGTTACGCCGTGAGTGGCCGCGCTGAACGCCATGGCCCCTCGGCTTGAACCGCCGTGGATGCCGGCCGGCTGCGTCACGACAAAGTCCGGATAGGCTTCGTTGCCGTGTTCGCCGATGTCGAGACCTTCCGTCTCTTCTTCCGCGCTCACGCGAATGCCCATGACGGCCTTGAGGACGTACCAGACAATCAGCGCTCCGATGAACGTGAACGCGCCCACCGCAACCACGCCGATGATTTGGTTCACAAGCAGTGTTGTGCCGCCGCCATTGAACAAACCGTTACCGGCTGTGCCGGGTTGCACGGAATCCTTGGCGAACAATCCGACAGCGAGTGTCCCCCAGACGCCGTTGACCAAGTGAACGCTAAGCGCGCCGACAGGATCGTCAACCTTGACCTTGTCAAAGCCCACGACCGCAATCACCACCAGCACACCGGCGATGCCACCGATGACCAATGATGCCGGCACACTGACAAACGCGCATGGAGCCGTGATGGCCACAAGACCGGCCAGACAGCCGTTGGCAATCATGGTGATGTCGGGTTTGCCCAACATCGCCCAGGCCGTGATCATCGCGGTAATCGCGCCGACCGCTGCGGCCATGTTGGTCGTGATGAACACGTGCGAGATCAAGGCGCCGTCACCCAAGCCCATGGTGGAACCGGGGTTGAACCCGAACCATCCGAGCCACAGGATGAACACGCCCAAGAATACGCTGGTCAGATTGTGACCGGGTATGGGCTGCACCTTGCCGTCTTTGGAATACTTGCCCAGCCGAGGACCGAGCACGAGGATACCGGCCAACGCCGCCCAACCACCGACCGAGTGAACCACGGTCGAGCCGGCAAAGTCCCACATGCCCTTGCTCGCGAGCCAGCCGCCGCCCCAGATCCAGTGTCCCGTGATTGGATAGAATATCCCCACGAGAACCGCCGAGAACACGAGGAAGCTCAGGAACTTGATCCGTTCCGCCACGGCTCCCGACACAATGGTCGCCGCCGTACCGGCAAACACGAGCTGGAAGAAGAACTTCGCCCACAACGGCACACCGGCCCATTTGATCGCGCTGTACACACCTTGGTACGCGTCGCCCGTGGCGGGGCTGTTGTCCGCGCCGGCTATTGCCACGAGGCCCTGCGTGCCCATGAAGGCGTTACCGTCGCCAAACATCAATCCCCAGCCGATCACGTAAAATGCGATCGTGGCGATGGCGAATACGATGAAGTTCTTCGCCAGAATGTTGACCGTGTTCTTCTGCTGACAGAGTCCGCTCTCCAGCAAACCGAAGCCGGTGTTCATGAAGAACACCAACGCACCGGCCACCAAGACCCACAGCGTATCGGTTGCCACGCGCAGCTTGCCCACGTCACCGGTCAGCGTGGCGATCGGATCTGCCGGCGCGGCCGGCGCCGCCGCCTCTTCCGCCAGGCCAACGGTCGCCAGACCGCCGGCCAGCAGCGCGGCCAACAATCCTGCTCGCGCCCATTCTTTAATCCTACAATTCCATTTCATATTGTTACCTCAATTTCTCCTTACAGTTGGTTAGAACGAGTACAGCGCGCCAACCGACAAGATGACGCGATCATTCGGGCCGCCAAACAGCGCTTCGTCATTGGTGTTGTCATAACGAAGCTCCAGGCGGCCTTCCAAGCCGGGCACCGGCGGACGGCACACCAGCGTGACCGTGCCGCTGAGCAGGTTGAGTTTATCCTCGGTCAGGCCGGCGGAGAACCCCGTGCCCGGCAAGCCTTCATTGCCATAGAGATATTCACCGCGGAAGTTGACCGACCACATGTCGCTGAGCGCGCAACCAAGCCAGCCGCCTGCCGCCAGATAGTTCGCGTCGGCGCTGGCATCGAAGTCCTGCCAGCCGGCATCGAGCTGAATGGTGGCCGATAGTTTCTCGCTGAGCTGCTGGCTGATGACGGCATCCAAGCCATAGCGTTGTTCCGAAGCCTGACCGGTTTCCGAACCGTAGTAGCCGTTCAACACGATCTTGGTCTTCTCGCCGGGTGTGAGCGACACCTGCGCGAGGAACGAAACGCCATCTCCGTTCTCATAGGTCTGATCCCAACCATTGTTGATGCTGAACGCCAAACCGATGGTGTCGGTCAGCGCCGTTTCCAACGCGACCCCGGTGTGCGTGAAGGGTTCCACCAACGCAAACTGGAAACCGTACGTGATATGCGGGTTCGCCCACGGCTGGACCACTTCGTTGCCGATGTAGGTGGCAAACTTGCCGACCTTGGTCACAATGCCGTTACCGATTGGCAGGTTTAGCGACGCATACGCTTCCCAAACCGCGCCGATGTCTCCGCTGCCACCGCTGCCAAAACCAAGGCCGTCCAGCAAGCCGGCCACGTCCTGACCAAGCAACACGCTGACCTTGTAACCGCCATCCCATTTCTCTGCATTGGCCTCGGACGCGTTCTCCAACACAATCTCCGCCAGATTGATGCTGAACGCATTGTGGTTATACGTGCCAACTCCCAACGCCGGAATCGCCGTGCCCGACTTGCCGGGCTTGCTGAAATCCGTGAACCACGTGGCCATGATGCCGCCGCCGATTTCCGTCTGCCCCAAGAACTCCAGCGTCTTGGAAGGCATCTCTGCGCTCGGCACACTGACTTGCTCAGCCTGCTTGGTTTCCATTTCCTTCACGCGGTTTTCGAGTTGCTGGATTTTTTCCATCAGCTCCTTTTGCGAGGGTTGTTCCTCGGCGCGGACAAGCGGCGATGCTGCGATTGCCGTCGCCATCACTGCCGCCATGAACATTCTGACCTTCAACATGATCTTTTCTCCTCCGTTTTGGTTGTTTGACTGCATGAGTGCTTCCGTGACCGTGCCGCGGTAATGCACCGGCCGTGCCACCACAATTTCAATCCAGTCACAACAACCCAACCATGAACATGTTGGAGAGATTTCGCCCCTACCGGGACTTGCTGTCGTGCGCCCCAATGTTGACCAAGCTGGATAAAACTCTACACCCCACCAACGCCATGCGCCGATTCAATCGCCGCCACGCAACAAGGCTTGATGGTGCTGGCGGTAACGGTGCGGAGTCGTCCCGAACCGACGATGAAAGAGCCGGTAGAAATGCCCCACATTCGGCAAACCACATTCCCCGGCAATGTCCAACAAGGACTTGGAGCTCATCCGCAACAACGCCGCCGCCCGTTCGAGCCGCACCGAGTTGATCAAATCAGTGGCGGTCAAACCGGTTGCCTTGCGGGCAACGCGGTTGACGTGTTCACGGCTGTAGCCGGCCACCTTCGCCAACGCCGGCACGCCGCCGTGAAGCAATTCCGGGCTGCCGGCCAACTTCATCATCGCCTCGTCAAACCAGCCCGGCAACGCGCCTCGCCCCGCCACACTCGGCCCAGCCGGAGCGGTCAGATCATCGAGCAAATCCAAAAGAAATCGGTCTATTTCCAACCGTTCTTGTTGCGCACCGAAACGGGCCGCCAAACGCTCGCCGCGCTTGGTCATTCTCAGCAGGCTCTCCTCGTCCAGCACCCGCATGGCCGGCAACTTGTCACCAGTCCAAGGCCAATCTCTCTCGCGGAAATAGCGCACCCGCAGATCCGCCAGCAGCTCCGGCGACACCGCGACGTTGACAATCGCCAACTGCACCCCGTCCGCGCGAAAGCCATGCACATCGTCCGGACGTATCAACACCAAGTGACCGGCGGCGAGTGACACCCTTGCCTGGTTGACGAAATGAACCCCCTTGCCAGACTCGATCCAAAACAATTCTGGAAAATCATGCGTGTGGAGCGGAAACTCTTCGCCGGCCGACAGCACACATCGCCCGATTTGATAGAGGCCACCGGCCGGAATGAAATCGCGGATGCGAATCCGTTTGATCGCCATGTCACGATAACGTAACCGGCGCGTCCCTCTGGCGGAAGAGAAAAAAAGTCTCTTTCGCTAAGCTAAAACAAAAAAGGATCAACGATGAACCCCACACTCAGCCAGCGACAACTTCAACAATACCGGGATGAAGGATACACCGTGCTCGGACGAATCATGGATGACGCCACACTGGAGGGCTTGCGCCGCGAAGAAGCCCGGTTTCGTGGTGCCTTTAATCCCAAAGAGCTGACCGTGTTCCGCAGCCAGCTCTGTCATTACTCCGCGTTTCTGCGCGAGTTCTGCACACGCGGCGCGCACATCCCGTTGCTGGGCCAGTTGATTGGCCCCAACGTCGCTTTATGGTTCAATCAATACGTCACGAAGTGGCCGGACGGCAATTCCGGCAAGAGCGAATTCCCGTGGCACCAAGACAACGGCTACGTCAGCATCGAACCCGCCACCAATGTCACGATCTGGATCGCGCTCGACGACGTGGACGAGAAAAACGGCTGCGTCTGGATCAAACCCGACAGCCACAAACTCGGTTTGCTCGAACACCGCACCAAAAACGCGGACAGTTGGCACCTTCAGGTTCCCGTCGAAGGCGACGGCGTACCGGCCATTCTCAAGGCGGGCGAAGCCGTGGCATTCACGGGACTGACGTTGCACCGCTCCAAACTCAATTACAGCGACAAACCCCGCCGGGCTTTCTTCATGGAATACGCCGATGTGGCCTCACAATACCGGCGCACAACCGACCCGGAATCAAAACTGAAACCGGTCGTGATGTCCCACAACACCTGGGTCGTGGCCGGTCAGCTCGACTGGGGCACACGGCCCGACATGACTTTGTATTGAGCTGCCGGCGGTGCTTGCCGGTCGGGTTGCGAGCCGGTAAGGTCGCGGTGTGACCGCGATGATTTTCCAGCTTACCGGCGGGATCGGCCTGTTTCTGCTGGGGATGGTCCTGCTGACCGACGGATTAAAGGCGTTCGCCGGCGAGGCGCTCCGCCGCGCACTGGTGAAGTTCACCGGCACACCAGGGAAAGCCTTCGCTTCCGGCACGCTGGTCACACTGCTCATCCAATCGTCGAGCGCCACCACCGTCACCGTCATCGGTTTTGTCAGCGCCGGTCTGCTGACGTTCTCGCAAGCCGTCGGCGTGGTCATGGGCGCGAGCCTCGGCACCACAGGCACCGGTTGGATTGTCTCCGTGCTGGGCCTGAAAATCAGCGTGGGATTTTACGCGCTGCCGTTGGTTGGCGCGGGCGCGTTCCTGAAACTCCTCGGGCGTGGACGCTGGAAATCCCTCGGCGTGGCCCTGGCCGGGTTTGGCTTGATCTTTGTGGGAATCGAGTACCTGCAAACCGGGATGCAGGGCGTGGCTGGCCGGTTTCAGCTTGCGTCGTTGCCATCGGGCGGTTTGTGGGGGCATCTGCTGGCCATGTTGATTGGCGTGGTGATGACGCTGATCATGCAGTCGTCGAGCGCGGCGGTGGCGACCACGTTAACGGCACTACACACCAACAGCGTGAACTTCGAACAAGCCGCGTCGCTGGTGATCGGCGCGGCCATTGGCACAACCGTGACCGGCGCGCTGGCGGCCATCGGCGGAAGCGTCTCGGCCAAGCGGACGGCGTTGGCTCATGTATCGTTCAATCTGGCGACGGGCCTGATCGCCGTGGTGTTGTTGCCGGTGTTTCTCTGGGGCATTCGCTGGGCGCAAGAACATGCCGGACTGGATGCCGGTGCCACCAGCTTGGCGGCGTTTCACACTTCGTTCATCGCCGTGGGCGTCTTGCTCTTCCTGCCCATCGTGGATCGATTTTCCGCGCTCATCGAGCGAATCTTGCCGGAGAAAGGCGCATCGTTGACGCGACATCTGGACAACACGCTGCTGGCGGTTCCCACGGTCGCGCTGGAAGCCAGCCGCCGCGCCTTGAGCGACATCGCCCGCGAGATGCTGGCGGTGTTGCAGGACAAGTTGACGATCGAAGGGCACGAGAGTTCTGACGGTCGCGTCGAATTGATCCGCGAAGCCATGGATACCGCGCAACACTTCTTCGCAAGGATACCGGCCGTGTCCGAAGATGTGCCCATCTCCCACTTCCGGGTGGCGCAGTTGCATGCGATTGATCATCTGAGCCGCCTGCAGTCCCGCTTGAACATCAGTGCGACCCGGCAGGAAGCGCTTCGTCAAGAACGGCTCCGCCCCGTGGTGGAACGCGCTCAACGAGTGCTGACGCTCGGGATCGCCGGACTGGAGGGGCGCGCCCAACCGGGATGGGTGGATGAACTGGAGCGGTTGGCCTCGGAACTGGCCGCGCTGCGACGACAAGAACGGCCCATCTTGTTACGGGAGACGGCGGGCCAAGACAAAGGCCCCGCTCAAGCACTGGAAGTGTTGGATGCAATCCGCTGGCTCGACCGTGTCGGCTACCATACCTGGCGAGCCTGCAACTATCTTGGCGGCGACGGAAAACCCGAGCCCGCCGGTTTCAAGTCTCCCTGAGAAAGGACGGTCCAGCCATGAACATGAACTGCACGACACAGAAATTCCGGGTGAAACCCGGCCAGAATGTGGACTTGAGAAAATGGCCCACCAAGGTCGCGCCGCTGTATCGCTCGAAAAAACATTACCGCAAACTGCTGGAAGAGTACCGGGAAGAAATCAGCAAGCTGCAGGATGTGTTGTACGCGTTCGACCGCTACGCCTTACTGCTGGTGTTTCAAGGCATGGATGCCGCCGGCAAAGACGGCGCGATCAAACATGTGATGTCCGGCATCAATCCGCAGGGATGCCAAGTGTACAGCTTCAAACAGCCGACCAGCGAAGAACTCGATCACGATTATCTCTGGCGCACGAACAAAGCGCTGCCGGAGCGCGGACGAATCGGCATCTTCAACCGTTCCTACTATGAGGAGGTCCTCGTGGCCAAAGTCAATCCGGCCATTTTGCAGAATCAGCGGCTGCCGTCGGAACTCGTGGATCTCAAGCGCATCTGGCGGCAACGCTACCGGGCGATCGTGAACCTCGAGAGTTATCTGCATCACAACGGAACCCGAATCGTGAAGTTCTTCCTGCACGTCTCCAATGAGGAACAACGCCGCCGGCTCCTGGCCCGTATTGATGACCCCAGAAAAAACTGGAAGATGAACCTTGGCGACATGGAAGTCCGCCGCCAATGGAATGATTTTCAGGCCGCCTACGAAGATTGCCTGAAAGCGACCAGCTCCCGTCATGCGCCTTGGTATGTCGTGCCGGCCGACGACAAATCGAATGCCCGGTTGATCATCTCGCACATCATCTTGGAAACCATGAAATCACTGCGCATGAGTTTCCCGGTCGCCACCAAGCAACAACAGAAAGAACTGGCTCTCGCCAAGAAACTCCTGAGCCAAAACTGACGGCTCAAGCTAGGTCGTTTTGCAGCACGATCCGGTAACGCGCCTTGCCGGCCCGCAGGTGAGCCAAAGCTTCATTGACCCGTGACATTGGAAACAGCTCGATCTGTGGCGCGATACGGTGGCGGGCGCAAAAATCCACCATCTGCGCGCACATAGCCGGACTTCCCAGAGGCGACGCTGAAATGGATTTCTGCCCTACCAGCAACGGGAACACCGCGACAGGGATCGGTTCGAGCACCGCGCCGACTATGTGCAACCGTCCTTTCGGTGCGAGTGCCGCGATGATGGCGTCCCACGGCAACGTGACGTTGGCCGTGCAAAGAATGAAATCGAGCGAGCCGGCAATCCGTTGAAGTTGCCCGGCATCGTGAGAGCTAACGACGTGATGCGCACCGAAGCGATGCGCTTCCTCGCACTTGGCGACGGTCGAAGTGAACGCGGTGACTTCGCAGCCCCACTTGTTCAGGAATTGCAGCGCCATGTGCCCGAGTCCCCCAATGCCGATCACGCCGACGCGATGCGTTGGTTGCACGCCACATTGAACGATGGGATTGAACACCGTGATGCCGCCGCAGAACAACGGCCCGACTTTTTGCGCGTCCAACGAGTCCGGTACCGGCACCGCCCACGCCCAATGACAGCGCACGCGGTTGGCAAACCCACCGTGCCGCCCCATCATTGTGGATTCCGAAGTCGCACAGAGATTATGATTCCCCGACAAACATTGCGCACATGCCATGCAGCTTTCCGAATACCACCCCAACCCGACGCGCTGCCCCACCTTTACGTTTTTCACATTCGGTCCCGCAGCGACAATGCGCCCAACCACCTCGTGGCCGGGCACGAACGGATAGGTCGTGTTGCCCCATTCATTGTCCGCCACGCTCAAATCGCTGTGACAAATGCCGCAATACTCCACGGCTATCTCCACCTGTTCCTCACGCATGTTCCCGGGATGGAACTCGATTAACTCAAACGGACGACCTTTCGCCACCGTCGCGTATCCTTGGAATGTCGTGCTCATGATATCGAAACCCGTAGCACACTTCCGCGCGCCGCGCCAATGAACGCCGCGACCATCGGCGAGTCTTGGCCGGCACGACGGACAACCCCGACAATCAGAGAAGCAGGAGCCGGCGTGAGACGGCGAAGCTTCAACCGCGGTCCGGCCAGACAGGCCAGCGACTCGCCCACCACTGCCACGCCCCGACCGGCTTCGACGGCGGCAATCAAACTCGTAACGCTGTCGTGTTCCTCTGCAATGACCGGCTTGATCAGCAGTTTCTGCAAATCGTCGTGATATTCCGGATAGTCGGCGCGGTTAAACTCAATCAACCGTTCCCCGGTTACGTCAGATATCGCGACCGCGCGCCGCCCGCAACCGGGCGGCGGCTCGGCTGAAGTTCAATTCCTCCGCCACCGTGACGAAATATTTTAGATGCCGCAATTCCATGGGTTGTCGGTTAGTGCTGGGGCGGCCACTTGACGCCGGTAAGTTCCCTCGGCAGTTGCGTGGGGTTAACTGGATAGAATAACGAGAGATCCACTTTCGACTTGGAGCCTTGAACAAACTCCAGTTCTTCCGGCCCACCAATGATCAGCCAGAGCGTTTCCGACTCAGTGTCATTGAACACCTGCCGCAACTCCCCCGGTCCTACCAGCACGCCGCCGTATTTCGGCACGGTCAACGTCTCCTCGCCGACACGCAGCCGCCCCACGCCTTCCAACACGAAATAAAATTCCTCTGCGCGAATGTGCTTATGGAGCGTGTTGGCGCTCTTCGGCGGCAAGCGCCACAGACGGGCGCCAAGATGTTCGCTGCCGGTACGCTCCAGATAGTCCGCATTGGGAATCCGCATTAAGTTCGAGGGACGCCAATGCAAATCCTCGGGCTTGATCAAGCAATAGCCTTCAAATGTTTTCACTTGTCTCCCTCCTGATGGTCGGACGCCACTATACCCGGCGGGCCTAGCTGCGAGCAAAACAAAGTATTGGGCGACGCGGAAGGGGACGGCTACCGTTGCGCCATGAAAACAATCAACATTATCAAGCGGCCCGCGAGCGAACGCGGGGTCACGGAACTCGGTTGGTTGCATGGCCGTCACACGTTCTCGTTCGGGGAATATTCCCACCCGGATCACATGGGGTTCCGATCTTTGCGCGTGATCAATGACGACCTGATCGAGCCAGGCGGCGGTTTCGGGACGCATCCGCACCGGGACATGGAGATTTTCACCTACGTCATCGAAGGCGAACTCGAACACAAAGACTCGATGGGCAATGGTCGCGTCATCCAAGCCGGTGACCTGCAATACATGAGCGCCGCCAGCGGGGTGCGCCACAGCGAGTTCAATCCGTCCGCTGACCGACAGACGCACTTGCTGCAGATCTGGATTCACCCGCGAGAAACCGGCGGCGCGCCCCGGTATGCAGAGCATAAACTCGGCAACGCTGCAAAACCGGATGCCTTGACGCCCCTCCTTGCCGGGCAGCATCGCGCCGATGCGGAGCTCTATTTTGGCAAACTGTCGGCAGGAAAATTGGTCACGGTGCCGGTCCAGCCAACTTTGGGCGTGTGGATTCATGTCATAACCGGTACAGTGACCGTGCAAGGCGTGACGCTCGGATCGGGCGACGGTGCCGGCATCGAAGAAGCACCGGACTTGAATATAACTGCGACGCAGGATGCCGAGTTTTTGGTGTTCGTGCTCGCCTAAACATTGAGGAAACCCATCATGAAACACATCCCCACAATCGCCGGGGCATTGCTCGGCTTGCTGTTCGTTGTCTTCGGTTCAAACTTCTTTTTGAAATTCATCCCGATGCCGCCCGGGCCACCGGAAGGATCACCGGCCGCGCTCTTCATGGGCGCGCTGTTCCCGACCGGCTACCTGGCCTTCGTGAAAGTGCTGGAAATCACCGGCGGCGTGCTCGTCGCCGTGCCGAAGACGCGCAATCTCGGCCTGCTCATCCTTGGTCCGATCATCGTCAACATTCTCGCGTTCCACATCTTCATCAACAACGGCGCGACGCTTGTTGACCCTGTCAACATCGGCATCAGCGTCCTCGCGTTGTTCCTGCTCATCGTCGAGCGCAAGGCTTTTGCCGGATTAGTCACCCGGTAAGCCAGTATGTCGCCGCGCACCAGCGTCCGCCTTTGACGGGGGGGCTGCAAGTCGGGCGGCCCGGACATGGATCGGGCCATGGCACTGGCCAGTCAAGCTGGCATCGAGTTCGTGTGATTCTGATGTGCCGCTTTTGACGCGAGACACAACCTGTGCAAATGTGTGCGCCAATGTCGCGCACATAACAATCAACTCATCACCAATAGGCAGTCGAAATGAATCTACTCAGCCCCTTTCAACTCCATGACATCACATTGAAGAATCGCGTGGTGTTGGCGCCAATGACCAGGGCCCGCGCGGGCGCGGAACGTTCGCCGAACGCGTTGATGGCCGAGTACTACGTCCAGCGCAGCAACGCCGGGCTGATCATCGCCGAGGCAACAGCCATCTCGGAACAAGCCCTCGGATGGGTTAACTCACCCGGCATCTACACGGAGGCGCAGGTTGCCGGATGGAGAATCGTGACCGATGCCGTGCGGGCGCAGGGCACGCCGATTTTCCTGCAACTGTGGCATTGCGGGCGGGCTTCGCACTCCAGTTTCCGGGCCGACCGTTCGTTGCCGGTTTCTGCCTCAGAGATCAAACTCAACGGGGATTACATCCACACACCGCAAGGCAAACAGCCTTACGAGACGCCCCGCGCGCTGCGCACCGACGAGATTCCCGGCGTGGTCGCCGATTACAAACGAGCCGCCGAACACGGCAAGGATGCCGGGTTTGATGGAATTGAGATTCACGCGGCCAATGGATATCTGATTGACCAATTTCTCCAATCAAAGACCAACCGACGCACCGATCAGTACGGCGGCACGATCGAAAACCGGTTTCGGTTTCTCCGCGAAATCGTCGA
>CAZEQV010000007.1:0-11698 GCA_964514435.1 uncultured Verrucomicrobiota bacterium | reverse complement strand
GCGAGCGCACGGAGGACGAGATGTGCTTCGACTTCCTCACCGTCTGGCCGGCGCATCGTGTCGCGGTGAGACTCTCGCCCAATGGCGCGTTCAACGACATGGGTTCAACGGACTTTCGCGAGCAATTCCTCTACGTTGCCGGGCAACTCAACACCTATGGGCTGGCGTACCTGCATGTGATGGATGGACTCGCGTTTGGATTTCACCGTCAGGGCGCGCCCATGACACTGCAGGAATTCCGGGAGGTGTTTCACGGTCCGTTGATGGGCAACTGCGGCTACAAAAAGGAAACAGCCGAAGCGGCCATTGCGGCCGGGCACGCCGATCTGATCGCATTCGGAAGGCCGTACATCACCAACCCGGACCTGGTTCAACGCTTTCAGAACGGCTGGCCGCTCGCACCGGCGGCGCCGGTCACCGTGTGGTCCGCGCCCACCGCCGCTGGCTATACGGACTTCCCGGCCTATGCAGCGGGATAGACGCTAGAAACGCACCACGAACGTGGCGCGCTGACGGGGATCAGTGGCCTTGACCGAGGCTGTTCCGCCGGTAGCAGCAGCCACTGCATCCGCCGTGACACTGGCCAGACGATCGTTCACGAACACCTCACACGAGCCGGTCTCGAGCGGTTCCCCAAGCAAAGCAACGGCCGCTCGCGCTGCGGCAACGGTTTCTTGCAGCGTGGCCGGCTGTTTGCGGGTGTACACCAAGCCGCGATGGCCTTCCGATTCATCCACACTGATGTTGGCCTCATGGGCGACGAGCAGGATGCCGGGGCCTTGATACACGTGGCTGTAATCATGCACGTCAATGAGCAGATGTCCCGGCAAGGCTTGCCGTTGAATCCATCCGTGAAAGACCGGTATGTAATTCTTGAGCGGCTTGGACTGCGGCCCGGTCAGAAAGAATTTCACGCCAAACTTGTAGGTGTCCATGATTTACTTTTTCAACACGGCGGCGCGGGCCGCTGCTTTTTGTTGTTGGAGTTTGTCCCCGCAGGTGTGCGCCCCTTCAATGAACAGTTGCGCTTCCTCGATCAGCCGGTGCGTGGATTCGGCGGTGCACACACCCGGCCCGCTTTCGTGACGGCGAAACAGGTAGGCCGCCAGCGACGGTTGAAACAGGTCGGCGAACCGCTTCTTGAATTCGCCAACCACGACGTTCGGATCAGTCGGCACATCGAGCCATTGTTCGTGCACCAATCCGCGCGCGGCCTGCAACATCGCGTCGTATGCCAGCGCGTCAGCTTTCGCAAAGTTACCGGCTTCGTGCGCCAGTTGAGCTTCGAAACTCAGGCGTTCCGCCGCTCCCAGCTCGAATTGCAGCGCCGAGATGACCTCGCCGGCGCATTCGCCCATGCCGATGTCGCCCATGCTGAATTCGCGCGGGTCGCCCCAGTCGCTGTAGAATGACGGATCCTTCTCATAGGGCGGCACGTTCATCAGGTCCTCGATCATCTTGCGCGATTCGGCTTTGCCCAGTCGCGCGTAGAAATCTTGGAAGCTCTCGTTCGGCAGACGCTCCTTGACGAACCGTGAAGTGATCCGTTCCACGACGACCGGCACATTGCGGGCCGGCACGCTGCCGATAGCCAGGCCGTAGCTGCCGGCGTTGTTGCGCCAGCGGCCGCCAAGCAACACTTGAAAATGCGGCACCTTGTGATTGTTGATGGTGCGGCTGTTGCCGTAGAACCCGATGTCGGCGATGTGATGCTGTCCGCAGGAATTGAAGCAGCCACTCATCTTGATCCGAAGCCCTTTCACCGATTCATCCATCGTGAAGAACGTACCGGCCAACCGGCTGCGAAGTTCCCGGGCCAGACCGCGCGACGACGCGATGCCCAGTTTGCAGGTGTCGGTACCGGGGCAGGCCGTCATGTCGAGGATCGTGCCGGCGCCGTGATCGCCCAACCCAATCTTCTTCAATTCGGTGAACAGGGCCGGCAGGTCTGATTCGCTGACCCAGCGGATCACGAGGTTCTGCTCGACCGTAGTGCGGACGTTGTCGCCGCTGAATTGGCGGACGAGATCGGCCAGTTGCCGGGCTTGTGTGGCGGTGATATCTCCGAGCGGACAAGCCACGGTGACGGTGGCGTAACCGGGTTGACGTTGCCGGTAGACGTTGGTTTTCAGCCAGGCCTCGAATCCTTCCGGTCGGTGACCGTTGAGCGGTCGGGCCGGTTTGAGCGGCTTTTCTTCAAATGCCAACGCATCCGGCAGGAACGAACTCCAACGCGGATCAGCCGGCAAGATCTTGCGCTCTTCGGCGACCAACCGCTTGAACTCTTCCAGACCGAGTTTGTCCACAAGGAACTTGATGCGGGCGCGGGCGCGATTTTGTTTCTCGCCGAGCCGGGCAAACACACGGGCAATCGCTTGCGCGGTGGGAAGCAGCTCTTCCACCGGCAGGAAGTCAGCCAGCACTTTCGCCTGATAGGGCACCGCGCCGAGTCCGCCGCCAACAAACAGTTTGAATCCGCGTTTGCCGTCCCGGATTTTGGCGACACCGCCAAGGTCGTGCATATGCACAAGCCCGCACGCTTCGTCTTCGCAGCCGGAGAATGCCGGTTTGAATTTCCGGCCGAAATCCTGCGTGTCCGGATGACCGAGCAGAAAATACGCGAGCGCCTTCGCGTAGGGGGTGACATCGAAGGCCTCGGTGCGGCAGATGCCCGAGAGCGGGCAGGCGGTGATGTTGCGGACGGAGTTGCCGCACGCTTCCCGGGTGGTGATGCCCACGGCCGCCAGCCTTCGCATCAGCGCAGGCGTGTCTTCGATGTGAACAAAGTGCAATTGGAAATCTTGCCGGGTCGTGATGTGCAGGATGTTGTCGGAGTATTCCTCGGCCACGTCGGCGAGAACTTCGAGTTGCCGGGGATTCAATCCGCCGAACGGAATCTTGATGCGCATCATGCCGGGCGCGTCCCAGGCCGTGTCCGGTCCCTTGGTGAGCGGGGCTTGCGGATACTTCAGGTGTTGCGTCTTGAATCCGTCAAACCGCTGGGCGTTGTCGTACCGCTGCCCGTAGGCGCCGCGGCGCAGACGCGTTTCGGCGAAGAGTTTCTCGTCAATCTTGCCGAGTTTGCGCAGTTCCAACTGCGTCTCGTAGATGTCAATTTCCTTGCCAAGATCGGCCGGTATGGCTGAACCAAGTTTTTCTTTCCAAGTCATAATGTGTTTCCTTCTGCGACGGTGGGAGAATGCGCGGCAAAACCTGGCCGGCACAATCAAAAAATCAGCCGGCCAGGCCGTGTAAGCTTGGCGGCAGACCGAAGATTACCGGGATGCGCGCGCCAGCCGGTCCACTTGATCCAGATACTTCGCTACAGCTTCGCGCGGGCGCAATTCTTGAGCGCGACGCAGAAGTTTGGCGGCTTTTTCATACTTGGACTGTGCCACCAAGAACTGGGCGTGTTGAATCAACGCGTTGACTTCGACCGTCTTGATGGTGGCGGCGCGCTCGTACAAGAGCTCGGCGCGTTCCACATCACCGCTGCGGCCGTTGTATCCGGCCAGAAGCAAGATCGCTTCGCCGTCCATCGGATCCTTTTCAATGATCTTTGCCAATGTTTCCGCCGCTTGTTTGCTGTCGCCGGTCGCCAGCGCCACTTGCGCCTCGCATCGCCACAACTTCAGCCGGTCGGGTTCGCCCAGCGATTCCTTGTAGATGCCGCGAATCTTTTCGATCATCGCTGTGGCCTGCGTCCAGCCCTGCCGGCTGATCAATACTTCCACGCAGCGCATCGGCCGTTTCACGTCCTGTTTGGGGTCTTTGTCGAGCGACTCCCGGTACGCGGTGAGCGCCTGTTCCTTGGCGTCCTGCATCATGTAGATGTCGCCAAGCGCCATCAGAGAAGCCGGGGTGGCTTTGTCCATCCGCCGCACGATTTCAAAATTGTGCGCCGCCCGTTGCGGTTCGCCCAACTCAATGAAGGCATTGGCCTGAAAGAACCAGTTGTCCGCCTTCTCGGGGTCTTTCTGGATCAACTCCTCGAACAACGCCACCGCCTCGCGGCTGCGTTGCTGGGCCAGCAAACACCTCGCGATGCCCAGCTTCCAATCCAGATTCTCCGGCGCGAACATCATCGCTTTGCGGTACGCTGTCTCGGCGGACAACAGTTTGTCTTGCTGCAAATAACAATAGCCGAGCAGACCGTACACGTTGCCGTCTTCGCCGCCGAGTTCGAGCGCGCGCTGAAAATGTTTCACGGCCTCGTCGGTGTGGCCTTTCTGGACCATCACAAACGCCAAGTTCTTGTGCGCCCGCAAAAAGTCCGGAAACTTCTCCAGCGCCTTGCGGTAATGTTTCAGGGCATCATCGTACTGGCCGGTTTGGACGCTGAGATTGCCGAGGATGTAATCCAGCGCGGCGCTCGATTCGCCGGTGATGGCCTTCTTCAACTCGGCGGCTGCGCCGGCGGGATTCTCCCGCAACTGATCCAACACCGCCCGCAGCGTCTTGAGTTCTTCCGGTGTGACCTTCGGTTCCACGCCGGAAAGAAAGCCGTATGTTCCCAGGAACTTGTTGATGAATACCGGGTCGCGCCAGAAATCCGGCGAGGACGGACGAACCGGCACAGGCTCCACCGATTGCGCCCGCGCGTCGGTCGTCCATGTCGAAACCAACATGGCCAACAAGAAAATGATCGTTTTCATCATGCTCATTTCGGAGGGCTGAATGTGATCTGCTGCTCATAGCGCACCCGCACCGGCTGCCCGTCCTTGACGCCGGGGGTGAACTTGTACCGCACAACCGCGTCCAACACGGCTTTCTCAAATTCCTTGTGCGGCGTGTACCGGGTGATGTCCGGATTCGTCACTGCGCCCGTCTCGTCCACCACAAATTGAACCACGACCGTTGCGCCCACCTTGTCGCGATACAGCTTGGGAGGATACACAGGGTCGGCCCGGTAGATCAGTTGCGGCTCCTTGTCCACTTCCGCCAACTCAAAAATCTTCAGCTTGAAATTCTCCATCGCGCCTGACGCCTCGAAGCCGGTGTAGAAATCGGCAAATGACGCGGCATCCCCGATGCCGGGATTGAGAGCCATTTCAAGCTGACTCAACGTCAGAGGTTTGGGCTGTTCTTTCATTTCCGGTTTTTCTTCCTCGCGCTTCTCTTCCGGCGGGGGCGGGGGCGGAGGAGGCGGCGGGGGAGGCGGCGGCAGCGCAATTTCCACAGACCGCACCGTTTGAATCTCGCGGTGAAACCCCGCCAACAACTGCGTGAACGGCAGGATCAAATAAATCACCACCACCATCACCAACGCCACGGCCATCGCGGTCAGAGAGCGCGTTCCCAATTCCGGTGGCGTGTAAACCTTTCTCATGCGGTGTTGTTCCCGGTCAGTTGCCGCCCGGTTGCACGTCGGCGGCGAGGCTGACAACCTTCGCGCCGCCAAGTTTTGCCTCGTCTATCACCCGCACCACGATGCCGGCCCCGGCTTTTTCGTCCACTTCGATGATGACCGGCAACGCTTCGCGCTGAACGAGGCGATGCACCATGGCGCGCACGCCTGAAACGCCTATCTCGCGTCCGCCGTACACGACCTGCCCCTGCGCCGTCACCGCCAACACAATGCTGTTGCGCTCCAGTTGCACCGCGGTCACAGCCTGCGGTTTGTCCACGCGCACGCCGGTATCCTCGATGAACGTGGTGGTCACGATGTAGAACAGCAGCAGGTTGAACATCATGTCAATCAACGGCGTCATGTCCACGCCGGTGCTCTCTTCGTCGCCGCTCAAGATGGAACGTCTCATGCCGTCGCTCCTGCTCCGTTGAAAAGTTTCTGGTACCGCTGCATCGTGGCGCTCTCCAGATGCGCGAGAAACGCCTGGTAATCGTTGCGCTTGCTGCGGATCACGTAGCTCATCACATAACCCGGCAAGGCAATCAACAAACCCGTCTCGGTGGTGATCAGCGCTTCCGCGATGCCGGACGAGATCATCTCCACCACGCTGCCGCCGCCCGTGGAAATCGCGGCAAACGTCTTGATCATCCCCAACACCGTGCCCAACAATCCCATCAACGGCGCCGCCGTCACCAGCACATACAGCAACGTCAACCGCCGATTGATGCGGGGCAGTTTCGCCGTGCGCACTTCATCAAACCGGTTCTGGATGTCGCCGATGGAACGAACCTCATCCTGCGTGTAGCGGATAATCTCGCCCACTTCGCCCTCGCCCCGGCCGGGATTGTCCACCCAACTCATCCACACCGGCTGTGCGATCTTCCGATAATCGCTCCGGTGAAAATACAGCCACAACTGCGCCGCCGTGTAATACATGAACAGACCGGCCATCGCCAACGGCAACATGACCCAGCCGCCCTGAATCCAGACCGACTGGATTTCCTGCCACATGCTGACCGTACCGGGTTCCATCTTGCGCCCTTCAACACTCGCGGTTCAGGCCGTTCACAAAGCCGACGGCGGTCTGCTCCATGCTCGCCAGCAACCGTTTCACCTTCCGCGACAACAACGCGTGCGCCAGCAAACAAGGAATCGCAAAGTACAACCCAAACTCTGTCGTGATCAGCGCCTCGGAGATGCCCGAACTCAACAATTTCGGATCGCCCGTGCCGAACACCGTGATCAGTTTGAACGTCCGAATGATACCTGTCACCGTTCCCAGCAATCCCAGCAATGGCTCCGTGGCAGCCGTCAAGGCAATCAACGCCAGCAGCCGCTCCAGCTTGGGCTTTGTCTCCAGCAATTTCTCATACATCACTTCTTCGATGAGCGCCTTGCGCTCCTTGGAGTGTTGCACCGCCACCGCCAACAACTGCCCCGCCGGACCGCGCACCGCCTCCGCTCGCTTGCGCGCCGACTCCAAATCCCCCCGGTTCACCAATTCGAGAACCTCTTGCAGATCCTGCGGACGCGCCACCCGCACGCCGGCAAGTTGGATCCATTTGAAAATGCCCACCAACAAGGCCACCGCCGCCAAAGCGATGATCGGAACCATGACCGGTCCGCCCTTGCGCGCGTGTTCCAAGATGGACTCCCGCGTCTGCGCAATCTTCACCGCGCTGCCCAAACTGGCGTCCAGCGGCAATTGTCCGGCGCCTTTGGCCGTCAACTCTCGGATATCCCGCCCTAAATCTTTGCCGATCGGCAACAACGACGGCTCGGGTGACCCAAGCTGCAACTCCACGATACCGGCGCGCTCTGACGGAGCACCGGCAAACACCACCACCGGCCCCGCCAGCAAAAACGTACCGGCTTCCATCTTGCCCTCCTCCGTCAGCACCTTCCCTTCAAACCGGTCTCCGCCGATGTTGCGTTTCATCCGCTGAATGGAGGTCTTGACCAGCGCCACTTGTCGGCGAAGTTTCTCGGCGGCGCTGATGTTCACGTCTTCGAGCGCCAACTTCGCTTCCTCGATGGCCGGCCGGTATCGTTGCACTTCCGCAATGTGAATCCGCGTTTCGAACGCCCTCATATACTCATCGAGAAGACTGGTGACATAGACATTTTCATCCCGGCGGGCTTTCACCTCCGCCCGAAGATTTTCCAAGTCCAACGTTTTGCTGCCGCGCAATCGCTGCGCCCGTTCAGCCTCGCGGCGTTTGGCGAGCAATTCGTCTTCAAGGCGGTTCTGTTCGCGGGCCAACGGCAATTTTTCGGCGGCAATCTGCTGTTCCAACAAAGCCAGTTCCGCCAGCGCCTTGTCGAGGTCGGACTTCGCCGACTTGGCGGCTTCGTCGTAAGTGGCGGCTTGCGCACCGGCGGCGAGCATACCGGCCAATATCCACGTCAGGAGGCGCCCGTTCATTTTACCTCCATCGGCAGCGAGACAAACTCGGCGGCGGAATTGTTCTCGTAGATGTGAATGACCTTGCTGATTTTTCCGGCGAGTTCATTCTGCGGCGTCCACTGCCAGCCGTCTCCGCCCGGTACGCCGACCCCGGCGAACTGACCGGACCGATCCACGAAATACGCGCGCGCCAATCCCAGATAAACCGTCCGCACCTGCACATCCGCCCCGGCCGGATTGCGACGCAACTCGCTGGCGACATGGATGGCGGCATCAAACTTGCCGGCTTCGGCCAGGATGCCAACCACGTTCTGCATTCGTTGTGCCGCCGACAGCCGCGCCGTGGCGGAGTCGCGCGGGATTCGTTTGAAGAGCGGCTCGATCTTTTCCATCAGCGGGGCCGGGAAAGCCTTGGAAACTTCCAGCACATCGCGTTCGAGGTCGGTGACAGCTTTCTCCATCTCGGCGGCGGCGGCGCTGAGTTGTTCGTTTTCCTCTTCGAGTTTGGCGCGGTCTTTGTCGGCCTGCGTGGCGGTGGCCTGCGCGCGGGCGATTTGTTCGTCGAGCAGGGCCACCTCTTTCTTTAACAAGGCCACGGATTGCTGCAGGGCGTCCTTGTCGGTTTGCCACTCGCCGCGGCGGCGTTCGATGAGCTGCCGGGTTTCCACCCACTTTTCGAGCGTGACGCGCGTTTCATCGAACTTCGACTGCGCCAAAGCGGTGCCGCCGCCTATCAGGACCGCCACGACCATGCTGAAAATCATTTTCGAATACATAGGAACAATCCCTTGCTCAACGAGGTGACTCATACGGAAAGCAGCCGAAACCCTAGTCTTTACTCATGTCCAAAGCCAGCCGGTAATTCTCAGTCACTCCCGCCCGCGTGGTGATGGAACCGGGCGGCGCACAGGACGAACAGCGCCCATCCCATGCCGGCCAAAATCAGCAGGTGCCGCCAGTAATCCGCCGCCGTGGCCCCGCGAATGACCACGCCGCGCATCAGTTCGATGAAATAGGTCGTCGGCACCACGGTGCTGATAGCGTAGAAAATCGCCGGCATGGTTTCACGCGGGAACAGAAATCCCGAAAAGAAAATGGACGGCAGAAGAAATCCCATCGCCATTTGAAACGCTTGATTTTGATTCTCCGCTTTCGTGGACACCAACAAACCCAGATTTGTCAACGCAAACACATACAACCCCGCCGCCAGAATCACCGTGCCCACATGTCCGCGGATGGGCACGAAGAACACCCACCGCAACACCAGCAACAACACCATCGCCATCGTCATGGCCAGGCACAGATACGGAATCATCTTTCCGAGCATCAAGCCCCAGCGGGACACGGGACTGACCATCAGTTGCTCCAGCGTGCCGCGCTCGCGCTCCCGCACAATGGACATCGCCGCCGCGAACACCGTGGCGATTTGCAGCGCGATGCCGATTACGCCCGGCACGAAGAAATTGGGGGCGCGCATCGAGGAGTTGTACAACATCTGCGGACGAACCTCCACCGGCAGGCCGGGCCGACCGGCTTCACGCGACAAAATGACGACCGATTCGCGGAAACCGACTCCCATGGCCGTGTTCAGCGCCTGCAACGCCGTGGTGGAGTTCGACCCGTCAATCAACACCTGCACCGTGGCTTGCCGGCCGGCATTCAAGCGCCGCGCAAACCCCGGAGGAATCTGCAGCCCCACATACGCGCGGCCCCGCCGAATCTCCGCCTCCAATTCGTCGGCGCTGCCCACCTCGCCGACGATGCGGAAGGTTTCCGTGTTCACCAACTTCTCGATAAATTGCCGGCTCTCCAGCGTGCGGTCCTCGTTGCACACCACCATCGCCATGTGTTTCACGTCATTGTCCAACGCAAACCCAAACGCGATGATTTGCACCAAGGGCGGGAAAAACATGAAGAACAACGTCGTCCGGTCGCGGAGGATCACCAGAAATTCCTTCCACAAAATCGCGTAGAATCCCCGAAACGGACGTTTCACCAGGAACCTCCGTTCGCCGTCAACGCCACGAACACATCCTCCAACGACGGCGCCATGACACGGATGTCCGCCGATGCGATACCGGCGCGCGACAACGCTTCGCGCAGCGCCGACTCCGGCAAGGTATCCTCCACCAACAGGTGCATGGATTGGCCGAAGATCGTGGCGTTGCGCACGCCCGGCAGCGCCCGCACCGCCCGCAGGCCAATCGTCACATGCTCGCACGTCACATCCAGCCGTTTCGTGCCGGCCGGGTTGACGGCCGGCAGCTTCTTCAAATCATCCGGCAACCCGCACACCACCAACTTCGACGCGTGTATGTAGCCCACGTGCGAGCAACGTTCGGCTTCGTCCATGTAATGCGTGGTCACGAACAACGTCATGCCCGCGCTGGAAAACTGAAAGAGCAAATCCCAAAGTTCGCGGCGCGCCACCGGATCAATACCGGCCGTTGGCTCGTCCAGAAACAACACGCGCGGTTGATGGATCAAGGCCACCGCCATTGCCAATCGTTGCCGCCACCCGCCGGACAACCGGCTCGCCCGCACGTTCAGATACGGCGAGAGGCGCGTCATCGCGATCAGCTCATCCGCGCGAGTGCGGACTGTGACCCGATTCAACCCGTAGAGACGCGCGTAAAAGTACAAGTTCTCCATCACCGTCAATTCGTCATACAATGAGAACTTTTGGGACATGTAGCCGATCAATTCTTTGATCCGGTCGCCTTGCGTGGCCACGTCGAATCCGGCTATCTCCGCCCGTCCTTCGCTGGGAGAAAGCAATCCGCACAACATGCGAATCACGGTGCTTTTGCCGGCTCCGTTGGGACCGAGAAACCCGAAGATGGCGCGTTGATGAACCGTGAAATTCACTCCATCCACTGCTGTAAACGTCCCGAACCGTTTCGTCAGGTTCTCGCAACGGATGACAACGTCGGAAGTCATGGAGCATCCCGAAACCGCACATCAGCTGCCATGCCGGCCCGCAACGCCCCGCCTCCATTGGTCAGGCGCACTTTCACGCCGAACACCTGCCGCACCCTGTCTTCCACCGTCTGCACGTTGCGCGGGGTGAACTCAGCCTGCCGGTTGATCTGTTCCACCGTCCCGGCAAATTGGCGTCCCGCAAATGCATCCACGGTCACCACCGCCTTGTCGCCAATACGGACATGTCCGAGCAGCGGCTCCGGCACGAACACGCGTACCCACATATCCAACGGCAACACCACCGTCGCCGCCGGCGCGCCGGGCGCGAGTACGTCGCCAACTTTCGCATGCAAAACCTCCAACACACAATTCGTCGCCGCCGACACGCGCATTTCGCGAAGCTGCGCGTCCAATTCCGCCAGTTCGGCCCAAACCTGTTTCAATTGTTCCGGACGGGTTCCCTCCTGCGTCAACGCGTAGCGGGCGCCCGCGCCGGCGGCTTGTTGTTCCAAGGCGCTCAGCCGTTTCTGGGCGGATTGAAGTTCCGAATCGGAAATGCTTCTCTCGTCATACAACTTCTTGGCGCGCTCCGCCTCGATGCGGGCCAGGTCAGCGCTCTCCATCAATGATTGCCACGTGTGCAGCGCCGCGGCGATTTGATTGGAGCGGGGACCGGCCTCCATTTCTTCGACCCGCGCTTTCATCCGGTCATGTCGCGCTTGAAGTTCCCCGGCCTCGAGTTCGAGAATGACTTGACCGGGCTTCAAGACATCTCCCTCGCTCGCCAACGCGCGTACAACCCGTCCGCCATACCGGGACGCGAGCCTTGCTTCTTCCATTTCAATAGTGCCGGAGAATGTTTCCCGTGGAGCTTCGCGGTGTGTCAGAAACCAAGCTCCCGCCGCCACCACAACCCCCAACAGCAGCATGACCAAGAGAATCTTTTTCACGGATTCAACCTAGCAAACTGCCTTTTAAGTCGAAAGCATGAAGTCCGTTGGGATGCACTGCAAGTTTTG
>CAZEQV010000006.1:27118-31391 GCA_964514435.1 uncultured Verrucomicrobiota bacterium | reverse complement strand
GAATCTCAGCCGAGACTTAAAGGGGCAGGGACGGAGGCGCCGGTTCGTTGGCCGCCTGTTCGTACCCAAGCTTCCCCTCGCTGATTTCCTTGAGGGCGATATCGGCCAGATCCATGCGTCCTTCGGTCTGCGTCAAGGGACGGTGTCCCTGCGCCAGTTGACGAACCCGACGGGAAACGATGTTGACCAACAATTCGGTACTGCTAATTCGCTGCTTGGCAGCGTCCAAGTATTTGCTTTTCATCTGAGGAATCGTGACCGTAGGTGAAATCATTTACTGGCACAAGGTTAAAGTTGAAGTCCGGGGGCGGTTGGGCCGCCCCCGGACCTGACGGATCTTAGCGATGGTTCAAGGACTTAGTAGTCCATTCCTCCGCCCATGCCGGGATGGCCGCCAGCGGCGGGCGCCTTTTCCTTCTCCGGCACCTCGGTGATGCAGCATTCGGTGGTGAGCAACAGACCCGCGATGCTCGCGGCGTTTTGCAGAGCCGACCGGGTGACCTTGGTGGGGTCAATGATCCCGGCCTTGCCCATGTCCACGTACTCGAGCTTGTCGCAGTCGAAACCTTCCCAGCCTTTGCGGTCCTTGACTTCCTTGACGATCAGCGAGCCTTCCTCGCCGGCGTTGTTGGCCAACTGCCGCAACGGCTCCTCAATGGCGCGCTTGACGATGTCTACACCAATGGCTTCATCGCCCTTGGCTTTGACGTTCTCGAGCGCTTCGAGGCACCGCAGCAACGCCGTGCCGCCGCCGGGGACAATGCCTTCTTCCACGGCCGCGCGGGTCGCGTGCAACGCGTCTTCGACGCGGGCTTTCTTCTCTTTCATCTCGGTTTCCGTCGCCGCGCCGACATGGACAACCGCCACGCCACCGGCCAACTTGGCGAGACGCTCCTGGAGTTTCTCGCGGTCGTAATCGCTGGTGGTTTCCTCGATGGCCTTGCGGATCTGGTTGATCCGACCCTGGACGTCGCTCTGCTTGCCGGCGCCTTCGACGATCGTGGTGTTTTCCTTGTCAATGATGATGCGTTTGGCTCGACCGAGGTCTTCAAGCCCGACGTTCTCGAGTTTGATACCGAGGTCTTCGCTGAGGAACCGGCCGCCGGTCAGGATGGCGATGTCTTCGCACATCGCCTTGCGGCGATCACCGAAGCCGGGTGCCTTGACGGCCGCGATCTGCAGCGTGCCGCGAAGCTTGTTGACAACCAACGTCGCCAACGCTTCGCCTTCCACTTCCTCGGCGATGATCAACAGCGGCTTGCCGAGTTTGGCCACCTTCTCCAACAACGGCAGAAGGTCTTTCAAGTTGCTGATCTTCTTCTCATGGACCAACAGGTAGGCGTCTTCGAGGATGCACTCCATCGTCTCCGCATTGGTGACGAAATAGGGCGAGAGATAGCCCTTGTCGAACTGCATGCCTTCCACCACGTCGAGCGTTGTCTCGATGCTCTTGGCTTCTTCCACGGTGATCGTGCCGTCTTTGCCAACCTTGTCCATCGCGTCGGCAATGATCTGGCCAATCGTCTTGTCGCCATTGGCGGAGATGGTCGCGACCTGCTGGATTTCGTTGCGGTCTTTGACCTTCTTGCTGATCTTCGCGAGTTGATCCACAGCGGCTTCCACAGCCTTCTGAATGCCGCGTTGCAGGGCCATCGGGTTCGCGCCCGCGGTCACATTGCGCAGACCTTCGCGGTAGATCGCTTCCGTCAACACGGTCGCCGTCGTGGTGCCGTCGCCGGCCACGTCACTGGTCTTGCTGGCGACTTCGCGCACCATTTGGGCGCCCATGTTTTCCCAGGAATCCTCCAATTCCACTTCCTTGGCGACAGTGACGCCGTCTTTGGTGATCGTGGGCGATCCGAATTTCTTGTCGAGCACCACGTTGCGGCCCTTCGGTCCGAGCGTCACCTTGACGGCCCGGCTGAGTTTTTCCACGCCGCGCAACAGCGACTTGCGCGCGTCCTCGTCAAACAACAATTGCTTTGCTGCCATGTTCCATCACTCCTTCTTGTCCGTTGGTTATTCAATCACGCCGAGGATGTCGTCCTCGCGCATGATCAAGTAGTCTTTGTCTTCGATTTTGATTTCTGTGCCGCCGTACTTGCTGATCAGCACGCGGTCGCCCTTCTTCACTTCAAAGGGAATGAGCTTGCCGGCTTCGTCACGCTTGCCGGTGCCGACGGCCACCACTCTGCCTTCTTGGGGCTTCTCCTTGGCTGTGTCCGGGATGATGATCCCGCCCTTCTTCACTTCTGCCTGTTCGATCGGCTGCACCAGCACCCGATCTCCGAGAGGTTTTACTGTCATGTTCTTCCGACTCCTTTGTTGGTTGGGTTTAGTTTCCTGATCCGGTAACGACGGCTCACTTCCTTTTCTCGTCGTCCACCATCTCAAAATCGGCGTCCACTACGTCGCCTTCCTTGCCGGCTTTCTTCGGCCCGCCGGCGGCCGTCTCGGTCGCGGCGCCGGATGCGCCAGCCGCACCGGCTCCGCTGCCGGTCTTCTCGCGGACTTTCTGGTAAATGTCCGCGGAAACCGCATGCCACGCCTCGGTCAGCTTCTCCTCGGCCGACTTCATCGCGGCAAAATCCTCCGCCTTCAGCGCGTCTTTGACCTTCGCGATCGCCTCTTCCAGTCTTGCCTTCTGGTCGGCGCTGATCACGTCCTTGTGTTCTTTCATCAACTTCTCGGTTTCGTACACGCGGGCGTCACAGCGATTCTTCAGCTCCACCTTCTCGCGAAGTTTCTTGTCTTCCTCGGCGTGTGCCTCGGCATCGCGCCGCATCTTCTCCACTTCATCCTTGGACAACCCGCTCGACGCCGTGATGGTGATCTTCTGCGACTTGCCGGTGCCCAAATCCTTGGCGCTGACGTGCAGGATGCCGTTCGCGTCTATGTCAAACGTCACCTCAATCTGCGGCATCCCGCGCGGCGCGGGCGGAATATCGGCCAGGTGGAACCGGCCAATCGTCTTGTTGTCGCGCGCGAACTGGCGTTCGCCCTGCAACACGTGAACCTCCACGCTGGTCTGATTGTCCGAGGCTGTGGAGAAAATCTCGCTCTTCTTCGTCGGAATGGTCGAGTTGCGTGGAATCATCGTCGTGAACACGCCCCCCAACGTCTCAATCCCCAACGACAACGGCGTCACATCCAGCAATACGATGTCCTGCTTGACCTGCCCGGTCAGCACGCCTCCCTGGATGGCCGCGCCCACCGCCACGACTTCGTCGGGATTCACTCCTTGATGCGGCGCCTTGCCGATCAAGTTGCGTGCCGTTTCAATCACTTTCGGCATCCGCGTCATGCCGCCCACGAGAACCAATTCGTCCACCTTCGACATGTCAATCTTCGCGTCACGCAGGCAATTCTTCACGGGTCCGATGGTGCGTTCAATCAACGCGTCGCAGAGTTGCTCGAGTTTGGCGCGGGTGAGTTTCTTGACAATGTGCTTCGGTCCGCTGGCGTCGGCCGTGATGAACGGCAGATTGATTTCGTATTCCATCGTGCTGGACAGCGCGATCTTGGCTTTCTCGCTTTCCTCCTTGATGCGCTGCAGCGCGTCCGGCTGCTTCGACAAATCCAAGCTGGTCTCCTTCTTGAAATCTTCAATGATCCAATTCATCACCGCTTCATCGAAGTCGTCGCCGCCCAGGTGCGTGTCGCCGTTGGTGGCGTGGACTTCAAACACCCCGTCGCCGATCTCCAGCAGCGAAATGTCGAATGTGCCGCCGCCCAAGTCGTACACGGCAATATACTCATCTTTCTTCTTGTCCAGCCCGTAGGCCAACGAAGCCGCTGTCGGCTCATTGATGATGCGCAACACTTCCAGACCGGCAATCTTGCCGGCGTCCTTGGTGGCCTGCCGTTGTGAATCGTTAAAATAAGCCGGCACCGTAATGACCGCCTGGGTGATGGATTCACCCAGATAAGCTTCCGCGTCCGCTTTGAGTTTGGCCAGGATCATGGCGGAGATTTCCGGCGGCGAGAACGTCTTGTCTTCGCCCCCCACGTTCACCCGTACGTGCGCGTCGCCGTTGGCCGCGCGCACGACCTTGTAGGGCAACCGTTGGCGTTCGTGTTCCACTTCGTCGTACTTGCGTCCCATCAATCGCTTGATCGAATAAATGGTGTTCTGGGGATTCACCACCGCTTGACGCTTCGCGGCCTGTCCCACCACGCGTTCGCCAGATTTTGTGAAAGCCACCACCGACGGGGTTGTCCGCGCGCCTTCCGCATTCGGTATCACCACCGCCTCGCCGCCTTCAACAACGGC
>CAZEQV010000006.1:0-27108 GCA_964514435.1 uncultured Verrucomicrobiota bacterium | reverse complement strand
AGGAATTCGTCGTGCCCAAATCAATGCCCAATACTTTTGCCATGTGAATCGCACTCCTCTCAGTGAAAACGTATTACCGCGCTGTCCTCTTAGCAAAGCCGGTGCCATCGAGTTTCCACCTATGGATAACCAATTGATTCGTAAGACCTTAAACTTCTCCGAACCGGAACACGCACTATAACTATGTCCCACTCCGGAGCCTCATTTGCCCGCCAAGGTGTGACAAGCGCGCCACCGTGTCACACTTTGCACCGTCAATGGTTTGGACTGTTGAACAGTCACCCGCCGGGCATCGTCAATACATTGACGTTTGACAACCCGCAACGTCATCGCCAAGCTTGCGGCATCGGAGATTGCATCATGAAAACACCTGTTACCTTACTGATGACATTGACCGTAGCAGTCGCTCAGGCCGCCGAGACCACACCCCTACCGGCCAAGCCAAAGTTGCCGAGCCTCGCCGACGAATCACTGCTTAAAGAAGTTGCCCGTGCACAGGAACGCGGGATGGAGTTCATCCGCGGCAAACAACTGCCGGACGGATCATGGAACAAACACCCCGCCATTACCGGACTGGCCATCACGGCGATTCTGCGTTCGAGCAAGACGTTGACGGACGAACAGAAGGAAGCCGTGGACAAAGGCGCGAAATTCATCCTCACCTGCGTCAAACCCACCGGTGCCATCTTCGGCGGCGGAGAAAGCGACAAGTACCCGAACTATTCCACCGCCATCTGCACGATGGCATTGCTGGCGACCGGCAATCCCGAATATCTGCCCATCATCCGCAAAGCCCGCACGTTCCTCATCGGGTCGCAGTTTGATGAAGATGAAGACGTTGACAAATCCGACCCCAGCTACGGCGGCATCGGCTACGGTCGCCGGGAACGCCCGGATATGTCCAACATGGCGTGGGCGGTCGAAGCCATTCGGCTGACGGAATCGTTGGAAACAGAAGCCAACGACAACGGCGACGCTACCTCCAAACTGCATTGGCAGAAAGCCGTGGCCTTCCTCACCGCTTCCCAGAACTTGCCGGACACCAACCCGCAGCCGTGGTCCAAGAACGCCCGCGAAGAGGACAAGGGCGGATTCATCTACATGCCAGGATCGCCCGACAAGGGCATCATGCCGGTTAGTTTTGCCGAAGACGAACCGAGCAAAGACAATAAAACTCCGTTGCGAAGCTACGGCAGCATGACCTACGCCGGTTTGAAAAGCATGATCTATGCGGAATTGAAAAAGGACGACCCCCGCGTCCAGGCCGCCGTGATGTGGCTGCAACGCAATTACACCTTGGAGGAAAACCCCGGCATGGGCGCGCAAGGGTTGTATTACTACTATCACACAGTCGCCAAATCACTCACCGCGCTCGGAGAAGACACATTCAAGGACGCCGCCGGCAAGGAACACGACTGGCGTTACGAGTTGATGAAGAAATTCGTCTCCCTGCAGAAAGCGGACGGTTTCTGGCAGAACGAGAACAACCGCTGGTGGGAAAACGATCCCATCCTCTGCACCAGCTACTCGCTCATCGCGCTCGGCATTCTCAAAGATCGCCGATACCCTTGACGTTCACCCTCGATGTCAACTTCACCGGCCCAACCACTCGCGCAGGATGATGTCGCCGCTGTCCAGCGCCTGCACGAATCTTACCGGACACTGAAATCCGAAATTGGCAAGGTGGTGGTCGGCCAGGATGCCGTGATCGAACACCTGTTCATCACCTTGCTCTGCCGCGGTCACGCCCTGCTGGTGGGCGTGCCCGGTCTGGCCAAAACGCTCATCGTCAACTCACTGGCACAAGCGTTGTCGCTGACATTCAAGCGCATCCAGTTCACCCCCGATCTGATGCCGTCCGACATGACCGGCAGCGACATCATTCAAGAACGCGCCGACGGGCAGCGGCAATTCGTGTTCACGCCGGGACCCTTGTTCGCCAACATGATCTTGGCCGACGAAATCAACCGCACTCCGCCAAAGACGCAGGCCGCGCTCCTCGAAGCCATGCAGGAACGCCGCGTCACCGTCGGCAACCAGACACACACCTTGCCGGAACCGTTCTTCGTTCTGGCCACGCAAAACCCCATCGAACACGAGGGGACCTATCCCCTGCCGGAAGCGCAACTCGACCGGTTCATGTTCGAGATTCACATCGAGTATCCCGGCGAGCAGGAAGAACTGGAAATCCTCAAACGCACCACCACCCAGTACCAAGGCGTCATCACGCCTACCCTCTCCGGCAAGGACATCATGGCGTTTCAAGAACTTGTGCGCCGCATACCCGTGCCCGACCAGACCTACCGGCACGCGCTGCATCTCACTCGAGCCACGCGCGCGTCGGAGCCAACCGCACCGGCTTTCGTCAAGAACTGGCTCGACTGGGGCGCAGGACCGCGCGCTACGCAATCCTTGGTGTTGGGCGCCAAGGCGCGGGCCGCGATGCAGGGCCGCCATTTCGCCTCGATCAACGATGTGCGCACGCTCGCGTTACCGGCCTTGCGGCACCGCCTGCTCACCAACTTCGCCGCCGACAGCGAAAACATCTGCCGTGATCAAATCCTGGAACGATTGCTCGCAGAAGTGTCCGCCGATTGAGCCGGCAGGAACGCGGTGAGAAACGCCACCGGATCGTAAGCCCGCCACCGGGCATCGCGAACTTCAAAATGCAAATGCGGCGCGATCGCCATCCAGTTTCGCGCATCCGCAATCCGGCTGGTTTGCCCCATCCGCCCGATCACCTGACCGGCCTTCACATCCTTCCCGGTCACCATCACCTCGGCCAGATGAGCGTACAAGGTGTAGAACACCTCGCCGCAAACAGGCCAGCGATGCGCGATGACGATATGCTTCCCGAAATCGGATGTCGTCGCGTCATTCACGATTTCATGCACGGTCCCGTCCCAGACGGCGAACACCTCATCGTGCGGAACGAACGTTGGTTCCACGCTGTCGTACTCCCTGCCGGTCGCGCAATCGGTGAACGTGACAACCGTGGTTTGCCCGGTGGGCGTGACAATCACCGGCGCAATGTCACATCCCCAATGGAACCGTTTCCCGCAATCGCGGGTCCAGCCCGGCCGCCCGTAATCGGCGTTGGCACGGGTGCGGGCAAAAAACCTTGCCGGCTCTGTGAAAAGCAGCCGGTTGGGTGTCGGCCAGGCCGCCCGGATCGTTTTCGCGCGGGGCACCGGCACAAACTCGTTCGCTGCGTTCATCGCCATGGGTGTGTCGCATCCCAATCGTGGAGTCAACCACTCCGTGGAGCGCCAGTCCCGTCGAAACATAGGCACTCTCAGAAGACGCAGGGCGTTTCGACACAAGCCAACGACCACTGGAGGGCAGATAGGATGACCCCGCATCGAACGATCCGGGGTGTCATCTTTTTTGATCCGGCAGAAACGGAGCGGGCGTTGGAGTGACACAGAGCCAATGTGCTCCGGAAAATGGCGGGAGTGACGGGGCTCGAACCCGCAACCTCTGCCGTGACAGGGCAGCGCTCTGAACCAGTTGAGCTACACCCCCAACCGCGAAAACGTCCGCCGACGGGTGGGCGTTAAAGGACTCGAACCTTTGACCCCCTCGGTGTAAACGAGGTGCTCTGGCCAACTGAGCTAAGCGCCCCAATCACCGCTTCTTTTACTCGTAGTCCGGCCGGCTGTCAATGTGAAGCTCCGCCTTGTTTTGCCGCCGCTCGCAACTTGGAGTATGGTGTGTTGCCAGAAGAAGAAAGGAGGCACTTATGTTTCGTACGATCCTGCTTTGCACGGATGGTTCCGAGCCTGCTGGGATCGCGACCGACTACGCCATTTGGTTTGCCCGAAAACTAAATGCCACTGTCCGCGCACTGTTCATCACCGATATTCGTCTCTTGGAGGGGCCGCTGATGGCTGACCTTTCGGGTGCGATTGGCGCGCAGCCCTACCCATCGCTGTTACCCATGCTACAACAAATGCAACGCGACAAGGCCGATGCGGTCTTGAGCGGCGTCGCCAAACGGTGCGGCGAACACACTGTGCCCTGCGATACCACTCACCAAACCGGCAACCTCATCGCCACAATGTTGGATCAAGAGCGCGCGGCCGACCTTGTGGTTCTGGGTCAACGCGGCGAGCATGCGTCGCTGTCTCATCATCTTCTTGGCTCCAGCGTTGAAAGGATGGTGCGTTCCTCGTTTCGTCCCTGTCTGGTCACCACCAACCAGTTTCGCCCCGTGCGCCGCATGCTCCTGGCGTTCGATGGCAGCGCCGAATCAACCAAGGCGCTGCATACCGCCTTGCGTTTGACCCCCAAACTGGAATCGGCGCTAACCGTCGTGACGGTTTGCCAACGCGAACACGAAGAACAAGCCGCTGACACATTGCAGGCCGCCCGACGGACCGCAGCGCAATCGGGTGTCGAAGTCTCGTTGCAGATGGTTCATGGACATCCGGAGACGGAAATCCTTCGGTTCGCAGCCGAAAATGAAATAGACCTTATTGTGATGGGCGCTTACGGCCACACAAGGATTCGCGAGTTTATTCTTGGTTCCACCACATCGGCCATCCTTCACAAGACAACCGTACCGGTGTTCATGGTGCGCGGTGAGGTCTGACCACGTCAGCCGGGAAGATTTTTTCTTGGTTCCGGCCTGGTCGCGCATAGACTCGGTGCGTCGCCATGGAACGTCCTGTCATTGCCATCACGCCGGAAGCCTTGCGGATTGATCGCGCGGAGGGGCGCGGCGCGTATTGCGGCGTGACATACTCTAGCGCTGTGGAGTTGGCCGGAGGGTTGCCGGTGTTGATTCCGCTGACAAACGATCCGTCAGTGCTTGATTATTTTCTGCAGCATTGTCAAGGGCTGCTGTTGTCGGGTGGCGGCGACATGTCCCAGTCTTACTATTCTCCGCTGCTGAGCGATGCCGAACTCGCCACCATCCGGGGCACGGATGAAACAAGGGACCTGATGGAGGTATATTTGGTGCGAGAAGCTTTGGACGCCAATCTGCCCGTGTTGGGCATTTGCCGCGGGTTGCAGGTCATGAACGTCGCCGCCGGCGGGACGCTGCATCCTGACATTGCGTTACGCCTGCCGGGCGCCGGGAATCATCGCCACCCCGATCCGTTTGCGCTGGCACACGCGGTCACGTGGGAGCCGGATGCGCGGCTGACGGAGATATTGGGAAGCGGATGCGAATCCGTGAACTCAACCCATCACCAAGCGGTGAACAAAATCGCGCCCGGCTTCGACGTGGCGGCGCGCGCCGATGATGGGGTCATCGAGGCCATGGAGCGCGGCGAATCATCATTCTTCTGCGGCGTGCAATTTCATCCCGAACGGCTCGTGGAACACGCCCCGCAATTTCTGCGGTTGTTTGAGGCATTCGTCGAAGCGGCCCGGTCTCGTTAACTGCCGGCCGCCCCGGCCGGCGCGACCGGTTGCGGAGGGCGACGTGTGCGCACCATGCTGATTTGGGCGTCACGAATGACGCCCGACACCCACGATTGCCAGAGAAACTGCTGGTTGCGTTCCAATAGCAATCGCGAGAACCGTTCCTTGTCTTCGGCGAACTTCTTTTCATCCGGTGGCGTCCGCCCTTTGAGGTAGAAGATCACTCCCCCCGTAAACGTCGGCACAAACTGGCTCACCGTGCCGTCCTTCATTCCCAACGCCGCCTGCGTGATGTTGGGCGGCAGCGGCAGGTCCGCCGGCGAGTCCGCCAAGCGGAACGGCTCCGGCGCCTTCGCCTCAAGCTTGAACGGCGCACAGGCTTCGCGGAACGATTTCCCCTGCGCCAGCGATTCCTTGATCTTGGCGGCGATGTCTCGGCCTTCTTTCAATGCTTCTTCCATGGCGCGGCGGGATTTCAGTTGGTCCACGACCCGATCTTTCACCTGTTCAAACGGCGGTATCTCCGATGGTTTGCGAGCGACGAATTCCATCACATAGTACCCATCCTCGCCCGGCACCCGGTCGCTAAACGGCTTCACATCGGCGCTCAACGTGAACGCCTCGTCGTTGAACTGCGAGCCGGCTTTGACGCCGGGCAACTTTTCTTCCGAATCAAAAAAGTCCGTTTCCACCGGCGTAAGCCCGAACTCCGCCGCAACCTTCGCAAAGTCGGGGCGCGGTCCTTTTTCTTCAAACACTAATTTGACCGTCATTTCGGTGGCGCGATTGTCCGCCTGACGCAGCGCGCGAATTCCCAACAGCTCCGCGCGCACCTCTTCTTTGGCATCGTTGAAGGGTTTGGGTTCCTTGCCGGGTTCCGCATACTTTGCCAGGTTGCGCTGGTAGTACTCCTGCAGTTCCGAGTCCGGCAAGACCACCGTCCTTTTCTCGTTTTCGATCGAGAACAAAACATAACGAACCTTCACCTTCGGCTCCGTGCGATACATCTCCTTGTTCTGCTCAAACTGCGCCCGGGCTTCGTCATCGGTGACCGATATGGCGGACTTGCGTTCCTCGGCGCTGATTTCCACATACTCGATGGAGAGCTCTTCATTCAAGGGCGCGTAATTCATCTCCAGTTCCAGCGGCGTGACCTTCGCTCCCGCCGCCACCATCTGCTGCAATCGTCCAATCGCCAAATCCTGGCGGACAATATCCTCAAACGCCGCCTCGGAAATCCCGTAGTTGTTCAACTGAATCAGCATCCGCCGAAATTGTTCCGCATTGAACTGTCGGTTCGCATCCAGGAAAAACGGCAGCGACCGCACGGTCTTCACCACATCTTCGTCACGAATGACCACGCCCAGTTCCTTGGCTTTCCGCACCAGGACAATCCGCTGCAACGCCTCTTCCATCATCTGCTCCTGCGCGTTCACGCCACGAGGCAGATCACGCTGATTGCCCCACAAATACTGCAACCTCACCGCGTTCAACGAAGGAACCAGCTCCGTCTGCTTCACCGGCTTGCCCCCAATCATCGGCGCGCTGTCCCCCTTCTTGCCAACCCCGCCCGGATCGCTGAACAAGAACACAAAGCTGGGGATCAACAACAACAACACACCCGCCATGATCCAAGGCGCGTACTTCCGCAATTTTTCGCCGTGTGCGATGAACATTGTAAATGACTCCGTAAGGTTGTCCGTGAACTAAGGCGCGCAGGATAAACACCCCTGCCGGCACCGTCAAACGCTAAAAGGGCGACGTTTCCCCGTCTTTCTCCCACGCAACCAAAACCCCATCAACAAACCTACCGCCGCCGCCAGCATCCACCACTGGTCCCGCAAATCATACCGCCCCCGCTCCTCATCCCCCTCGCCCCCCAGCCGCGCCAACTCATCCAACAACCGATCATTCCGCTCCAACCGATACATCTCGTCTTCCCCGTCAACCTTCGTCTCCCTCCACCCCTGCCGCCGCCCGAATTCCCGCCGGACACGATCACGCCAATATCCCTCAAACGCCTCTTTCCCCTGTCCCCGCAACTTCCACGTTGCACCACCCGCAACCTCCAACACCACATGCGCGTCCGATTTCACCAACTCCACCGCCGGATCATTCCGCAACACCGATCGCACATGCCGATACTCCCAGCTCAACTCATCCCCCACCAGCGCCACGCGAACCTTGCCGGACACCACCTCCGCCACCACCGACCGTGCATTGTTCTCCCACGTCAACTCTCCTGATACCACTTCCGCCCGAATCGTGTGCTGACCGTTACCCGTCGCAATCCTCAACGCCACCCGCCCCGGCGATACATTTGTCCTCCACACATCATCCACCACCAACGTCACCCGCTCCACCCCGTACGCCACCACGTCCACCGTTACCGGCATCCGTTCGCCCGCCCACACTCTTGACGGCGCCTCCGCCCGCACAACAGAAATATCTTTCGCCGGTGCCAACGGCTCCGGCTTGATCACACGAATCGGCCGCCCCAAAGCCAACGACGCCCATACCGGACTCAATCCGCGGTTGTGCTGACCGTCGCTCACCAACACCACCGAACCCACCGCTTGATTTGTCAACGCCAGCAATGCCCCGCCCAAATCCGTTTGCCGTCCGGTGATCTCGATTTTTCTGCCTGACGGCAAAGCCGGCAACGTCCGCCACCGCATACTCTCCGTTTCATCAATCACCACCACAGTCTCGCCGGCATACGACTCCCCGCACACCCACGAAAACGTGGGATGAACTATCAACCCCACCAACAACCCAACCGGCACCCACTTCATCCACGCAAACCCGCCCACCAACATCTCCGCCAACCCCAACACCACCGCCACACCCAACAACCACCCGGTAAAATCCCGCGCCGACCGCGGCACAACCGCCCTCGTTCCTGCCGGACCCGATTCCAAGTATCGAACCAACTCCCGCGCCATCGGCACAAAATTCGCCGTGCCCGGCAAGTCCGACCATCCGCCATCCAACCCCACCGCACAGACAATCGTTCGCCCCTCCGCCCCATGATGCTCGACCAGAAACGGATCACCATTCTCCAACCACGCCACCACAGCCGCCCGCCCCACCGGCTCCAATTTCCACCAACGCCGCACCGTCGCCGCCGACAAATCGCCCCGACCGGGCCGGTCGAACACGGACAACGCCGGATGAAAATAAGGCGACCGGCTCACCGCTGTCTCCCCGCTCACAATCTCACCGTACCGAATCCCGAACCGTTCCGACTCCGACAGCCTCTCACTGGTCATCACCAACAAATTCGGCCCGGTACGCGGCCATTCACCCAGCGCCGCCTCCAGCCGGTCAGGCCGATCACACACAATCTCCACACCCGTTGCCGCTGTCCCACCCGGCAAGCTCTCACCTCGGTAAGGTCTCGCAAACCCCGCGATCAACGCCGCCAGCGTCAACACCCGAACCGCCAACAACAACCACTCCCGACGACGTTGCCGCCGCCGGTCTCGTTGCGCAGCCTTCTCCAGCAACCGCATCGCGGGAAACTCCACCACCGGCAACGGCTGCTTTCGACGAAACAGCCGATGCCACAACACCGGCAACAGCGCCAGCGGCAACGTCCACAAAAACAAGGGATGGGCGAATTGGATCATCCGTGTGCTCGAATCATAGCGCAATCGCGTCAAAAAAAGTATGGCGATACGCGGGACACAGCCGCTACAACTTCGCCATGAAACTTGTCACATACCAATCGAAGTCCGAGGGATGGCGCGCCGGTTTGCTGCGCGAAGACAAAGTGGTGGACATTGCTCGCGCCCTGCCGGGCGCTCCGAACAGCATCAGAGCCATCTTGGAGACCGGCCTCGACCGGCTGCGAACACTCGGTGAACCGCCGGCAAACACCGTCGTCCCCATCAACGAAGTGCGCTTGGGACCGCCCGTCATGGATCCTCAGAAAATTGTATGCGTCGGGCAAAACTACCGGGACCATTGTTTGGAGCAGAACGCGCCGATACCGGAGACCCCGATCATTTTCACCAAATTCCCCACGTGCTTGATCGGCATGGGCGACAACATCGTGCTCCCGAAGATCTCCAAACAGGTGGACTTTGAAGTGGAACTGGCCTTTGTGATCGGCAAAGGCGGACGCAACATTCCCGAACAGTGTGCCTTGGAACATGTGGCCGGTTACATGATATTGAACGATGTCACCGCGCGCGACGTGCAACATGGCGACAAACAATGGGTGCGCGGCAAAAGCATGGACACCTTTGCCCCGTGCGGTCCGGCCTTGGTGACCCGCGACGAGATTCCCGACCCGCAAAACCTTGCCTTGGAACTGTCCCTGAACGGCGTCACCATGCAATCCTCCAACACCAACCAAATGATCTTTGGCGTTGCCTATTTGATCTCATTTCTGTCCCGTGGATTTACTTGGACAGTTGGCGATATTGTGACTACGGGCACACCTCCTGGAGTTGGCTGTTTCCGCAAGCCTCCGATTTACCTGAAAGCTGGTGACAAAGTGATGGCCCGTATCGAACGGCTTGGTCGGATTGAAAACACCTGCATCGCCGAATAACCCCGCCCTTCGCTTTCACCTATTTGACATTTATTGGAATGGTCATTCCGATAAATGTCAATCTGCAGGCAAATCCCAACCGATGTATCCGTGTGCATTTGTGGGAATGATCATTCCAATAAATGTACATGAATTGTGGTGGGATCGAGGAGGGTGGTAAGTTTTTGAAGAATTGAACACAGACCAGATTTCTTTCCGAATGGGATGATGCCAAACAGTGGAACTCCGCAGATCGCAGGGACTTCTCGAATGTTTGTTCTTTCTGCAAGTCCTCTGTTTCCGGTAGTATCATTAAGGATGATCCCGGCCACGTGCAGGCCAATGGCTTGAGCTTGCCGGACTGTCAGGAGGGTGTGATTGATTGTGCCCAAGCCCAATCGCGCAATCACAATAACCGGTAGGTTCATGTCCCGGGCGAGGTCAGCCATGAAGTAATCTCGCTTCACCGGTACCATAAGGCCACCGGCTCCTTCGACAAGTATCAATGAGTAACGAGCCGCCAAGTGCGCATATGCATTGCGAATGGTCATCATGTTGATGCGGCGGTGTTCGATTCGGGCGGCCACGCTGGGTGCCAACGGCGATCGAAAATGGATGGGATTGATGATGTCGAGGGGCACTTCTTTTTTCATGATGCGATGGTAGGTTCGGGCATCGTTTCGGCCGTCGAAACCACAGGCTATGGGTTTCATGGCGGCAGCGCGGATGCCTTGATGTCGCAGTTGGCGGAGAAGCAACGTCGTGACATGGGTCTTGCCGACTCCGGTGTCGGTGCCGGTGATGAACCAAGCGTTTTTCATGATGGGTGTGGTCGGGGTGTTTTGTTTTGTGCGCGAGCGGGTCGTTCGCTGATGAGCAGAATGGCGCCGGCTGTGGCGAGAATCATAAGTGTCGGCGTGACCGGTATGCGGGATCGGCTGGTGGCTTCGAGTCCCCCGGCCAGCGCGATGAAGTAGAGCGAGAGTCCCACGAGGAGTGTTCCATCTTCGCGGAATCGTTTGGCGGCAATCCCGGCCAATGTCCAAGCGCCGAGAAGGGCGATGCCGTAGAGGGGCGGCCACCAGATTTTTGATGGTGACGGTTTTCGGTAGGATTCGGCAAGGGCTTGGTTGCCGGGTTGGAGCGCGGCCATGACCCAACCGGTGAGGGTGTGCCGGATCGCCAGCATGGGGGCGCGTGAAACCATTTCCGAAGCGGCGGTGCGCATGTTGGCGTGGCGTTGTTGGAAAGCAAGCCGTTCTTCACAAGTCTGGATGTCGCCCAGTTGCCGGGCAATCTCGCGTTGCACATCGGCAATCTTGGTTCCGTTGAGGTCCGCTGCGACACCGGCAGCGCGGAAGTAGAGATAGTTTTGCGTGCTGCTCGTGGAAATCAGCCACATTCCGGTGATGCCCTGGTTGCGCAAGGCCCAGAAGCCGATGACGGTGATGAATACGACAAGGAACCCGGCCGCGTTGCGCCAATGAAGTTGACCGAGCACGACCACCAGACCGGCGATGGTCCACACCCAAACCGCCGACGGCAGACAAAGGGCACCCAGTCCCCACAACGCTCCGGCGATGCACCAGGCGACCACGTTTTTCTCACGCAACGCGAGCAAGCTGGCGCCGCCGATGATAAACAAGGTGAACAATGTTTCCGGCCGAAGCTCCAAGCAGCGCATCACGGAATTGGGGTCAATGGCGACCAACGCGCCCGCGATAGCCGCGCCGTACCAGTCGAGCCAGCGCGAAGCGAGCAAGACTGTCAGGGCACAGGTGCCGGCTCCGATCAAACATTGGAAGAACAGAAACCAACCGAGCCGGTCGCCTCCCGCTTTCATCAGCAGCGCGAGGAACACTGAATAGACGGGTGTGCGCATGACGTGGGGGGCCAGTTTTCCGTCGGAGGCGGTGGAAGAGAATCCCTTGCCGGCTTGGAGGTTGCGGGCCAGTTCGCGGTGTTTGTCCAAATCAACATCCAGATTCAAAGACGGCAGCACTGCGATCATTGTGACCAGGCGCACGATCAACGCCACAGCGAAGATACCGGCGATGATTTGCCAAGGACGGATCATAGCAGGCTGATTGGATCCACGTCCACTTGGACGGTCGTCTTCTCCGGTGGGGTGAACCTGGCAAAGAGGTCGCTGAGGATCTCCGTAATCACCATGATTCGCGAGCTGCGTAGCATGATGTGAAAACGAAACCGGTTATTGATCTTGGACAGCGGCGCCGGGTTCGGCCCGGCCATCAGGTACGGCTGGCCCTGGAGGCGTTTCTCGATTTCACGGGCCAGTGTTTCGGCGGTGAACTTCGTCTTGTCTTCGCTTGGACCTTGAATGGTGATGCCAATCATTCGCGTGATGGGGGGATACCGGAGCTCCTGGCGAAAACCGATTTCCTGTTCGTAGAACCCAAGGTAGTCGTGTTGGCGGGCATACTGGATGGCGGGATGAAAGGGTGTGAAGCTTTGCACGATCACTTCGCCTTCGACATCGCCACGGCCGGCACGGCCGGCCACTTGGACGAGAAGTTGGAATGTCCGCTCGCCGGCGCGGAAATCCGGCAAGTGAAGCGCCATGTCGGCATGGATGATGCCCACCAGTGTGACATTGGGGAAATGCAGTCCCTTGGCGATCATCTGGGTGCCGACGAGGATGTCAATCTTGCCGGTGCGAAACGAATTGAAGATCTCCCGGTACAACGACTTTTTGCTCATCATGTCGGAATCCATGCGCTGCACGGTGGCTTTGGGGAAAGCCGTTTGGATGGCCGATTCGACTTTCTCGGTGCCCATGCCGGAATAGCGGATGGCCGGGTCTTGGCAGGCCGGGTCGGGACAAACCTTGGGCGCCGTCCTGACATGGTCGCAGAGGTGGCACCGCAGTTCCTCGGCTTTGCGATGATACACGAGCGAAACGCTGCAGTTCGGACATCGCGCCACGTAACCGCACTTTGGGCAACACAGATGGGTGGCGTAACCGCGCCGGTTGAGAAACAAGATGACCTGTTCCTTCTTTTCCAGGCGGGCATGAATGGCATCGAAGAGTTTGCGGGACAACACATGCAGACCTTTGGCGCGAATGGCTTCCTGGCGCATGTCCACGATGCGCATCAACGGCATTCGTTTGTTGTCCACCCGCTGCGAGAGCGTCGCCAGAACATACCGCCCCCGCGAGGCGTTGTGGAAAGACTCCAGCGACGGCGTGGCGCTGCCGAGGATGACGGCGGCGTTTTCCAGTTTGCCGCGCATGACGGCCACGTCGCGAGCGTTGTATCGCGGCGCTTCGTCCTGCTTGTAGCTGGTCTCGTGTTCCTCGTCTATGACGATCAATCCCAGCGACGGTACCGGCGCGAACACCGCCGAGCGCGCCCCGATAACGATGTGGGACTGGCCGTCGCGGATTTTGTGCCACTGATCGTGACGCTCGCCGTCACTGAGATTGCTGTGCAACACCGTGATCTGCTGCTGGGCGAACCTCGCCCGGAATCGTTCCGTTGTTTGCGGTGTCAACGCGATCTCGGGCACCAGCACGATCGCGCCTTTGCCTTGCCGGAGGGTGTGTTCAATGGCTTGCAGATACACTTCCGTCTTGCCGCTGCCGGTCACACCACGAATGAGCACCGGCTTGCCGGGCGCGTCAATCGCCGCCTTGCACAGGTCAAGCGCAACCTGTTGTTCGGCTGTCAGCGGCAGGTTTTGCGTGGCCAGAAACATTTCGCCGCCGAACGGATCGCGGTCCTGAGTTTCTTTGGACAGTTCGATGAACCCTTTTTTGGTCAGCGCCTTCAGCGCGGCATCGGGCGCATCGGCCCTCTGCAAAAGATCAGCGGCAAACAAGCCCTCGCCATTGCGTTGAAGGATTTCGATGATGGCCGCTTGTTTGGGGGCGCGTTTGCGCAGGCCGGCAAGTTCGGCATCGGGGATGGATCGCAACCGGGCAAACTGACGCTCTTTCCAACTGATTTTCGATTTCCGCACGACCTCCGGCAACGCGCATTTCACCGCCAACTCCACCGGGCAAGAGTAATAGCGTCCCATCCACCGCGTGAGTTCCAGAATCTTCTCCGTCAGCAGTGGTTTCTTGCCGGACACCTCGCCGATATCGCGGAGCGTGGGGCAAGCGGACTTGTCCGTGAGAGCGACCACGTAGCCTTGCGTGTGGCGTTTGCCGAACGGCACCGTTACGCGCGAGCCGATGCGCACAAACCCGGCAAGATGGGGCGGGATGCGATAATCGAATTCACGGTCGAGGGCGAGGTCCACGACCACTTTCGCGATGGGGTTCACCGCGGCCAAGATAGCACGTTACGCAACTGTTTCAGCAAGCCGGAAGGCTTCCGTCTCGCCATGCGTCTGTTTCCGCACTCATTCCTTCACCGGCATTTTGTGGAATGATCATTCCACAAAATGCCATGGGAGAAAAAGGGGGCGGTGAGGGCGGGGGTTTGCTTCAGGTAGTTGCTTGCTTGCGGGATGCGCGGGCGGCCACTACTCGTTCGGCGGCGATTTCACAGTATTTGGCGGAAAGATCGAGGTGAACAAAGTGTCGTCCGGTTCGGGCGGCGACGGCCGCCACGGTGCCGGTGCCGCCAAAAGGATCGAGGATGATGTTGTGCCGGTAGCTGTAGAATTTGATGAGGCGGTAGATGAGTTCTTCCGGGAACGGAGCGGGGTGTCCTTCATCTTGCCGGGCAGCCTGTTTTTCAAGAAGCTCAGGCACATCACGGCCTTTGCGGCGCGGGGCGTAGAGGCTCTTCAAGAACGGCTGTCGGCCCGCGGTTTCCGGTTTGATATGCCAGAATCCGTCGGAGAACTTGATGAACTCTTCGCTGGTGATGTCGGCGTGTTCCTTGTTGCCGGGGAGGTCCCATTGTCCTTTGGAGAACACGAGCACATATTCCCAACTAGGGATGATGTGCGGATTGCTCGGGCGGCGAAATGATCCCCACGCGGTGCGGCGGCGCATGGTTTGTTTGTACCAGAGGATCTCGGTGCGCATGATGAATCCAAGCCCGCGCAGTTGTGCCGCCATGTCGTAGTGAACGGGTTTGAAGTCTTTGATGCTGGTGGGGGTGATGTTGAGGCAGAATCGCCCGCCGGGCACGAGCACACGCAACAACTCACGCCAGAACGGCATCAACCATTCCAGGTACTGTTCGTAGGGCATCGCGTCGTGATGCCCGTCGTATTCGAGGCCGACATTGTACGGCGGCGATGTGATAGCCAGATGAATGGATTCGGCAGGCAAAGCCTGGAGCGAGGCCCGCGCGTCACCGAGAATAATCTGGTCCTTCCACCAATCACCCTCCACCGATGGCGGAGGAAATTTGAGCACTGGTTGATGATGGGACTTGGTGGAAGCCATTCGCGGAGCACCGACTACTTGCTTTGTTGTCGGGCTTCCCGTGATTCGTTATTCTCGACTCGGTTCTCTTTCTTGTCCGCGTGCGCGCCCTGTTCGCCGATGCGTTTGGCGATGAGTTCGCCATTCTCTTCCACGTAGAACAGGTTGACGGAGTCACCGACTTTGAGATGACTGAGTTTGGCCAAAGTCGGAACATTCTTCACAAAGATGTCGCAGGAATCAGGCACTTGAAACGTCATTCTGCCGCCTTTGCGCTCAACCGTGATGGTCTTGGCTTTGAAGTCAATCGCGGCGACCTTGCCTTCGATGAAGAGCTGGTCACGCTTCGCGGCCTTCTTTTCGCCTTGGGCGTGTGTGGACGGAACCGGCAGGGCCGCAAGCCCCACGACGGTCAGACAAACGGCAACGGTCAGGGATTTAAGAGTCATGCAATCTCCTTCATTCAGTATCTTTCATTGGACACCAAGCTCTTGCCATGTTCAAGCAAGATTCCATGCTTGTCGCTTCGTTGCGGGATTCGGCATACTTGGCCGGCATGGTAGTCATAATCAATGGACGCGTGGTCTGTCCCGGCAAGGTGTTGTCGAGACATTGCATCGTAACGGACGGCGGACGGATCAGGCAGATTGCGCCAACCGACCAGGTGCTGTGGCCAGAAGACGCAACCGTGGTGGATGCCCACGGGCATTACGTCTCGCCGGGGTTCGTGGATATGCACGTTCACGGCGGCATGGGACGCGACTCGATGGAGGGGACGGTGGAAGCACTAGCGCAGGTGGCCAGATTTCACGCGACCGGCGGGACGACCGCCCTGACGGTGACCACCATGACCGACTCGGGGGACCGGATTGCCAGCGCATTGGATGCGGTGGCAACGGCGATGGGTCACGACTTCGGCGGCGCACAGATTCTCGGAGCGCATCTAGAGGGGCCATACATATCTCCGCTGAAGCGGGGCGCCCAGCCGGCTGCGTTTGTGCGCGAGCCGAACCCGGTTGAATATGCCGGTTGGCTGGATCGGGCCGGTGTGGTCACGCAGATGACGCTGGCGCCGGAGTTGCCGGGGGCGTTGGAATTGATTGATGCGTTGTTGGAACGAGAAGTTCTTCCCAGCGGCGGTCACACAGCAGCAAGGTGTGATGTCGTGTCGGCGGCGGTGGAGCGCGGGTTGTGTCACGCGACGCACCTGTTCAACGCGATGTCGGCAGCGGAAAAAGTCGGCGCGTACCGGGAGCCTGGCGCCGTGGAAGCTTTCTTGGCGGATGATCGGGTCATGGTGGAATTGATCGCCGACGGTAAGCATGTTCATCCGCAGTTGTTGAAGTTGGCGGTGAAGGCCAAGGGCACCGGTACGATTTGCCTGATAACAGACGCCACGGCAGGGGCCGGGCTGCCGGAAGGCACGGAGTACCGCCTGGGTGAAATGTCCGCCGTGGTGCGGGGTGGTGTGGGGATGACGCCGGATGGCGCGACGCTGGCCGGCAGCGTGAGCACGATGATCGAGTGCGTGCGGACAATGGTGCATGAGGCCGGTGTCAGCGTGCCGGATGCGGTGAAGATGGCGAGCGCCAATCCGGCGCGCGCGTTGGGATTGAGCGGACGCAAAGGAAGCTTGGAAGCGGGTAAGGACGCGGATGTGACGATTTTTTCCGAGAACTTCGACGTGCAGATGACGATGGTCGGCGGCAAGATTGAGTTTCAGAGATAATCAGCCATAATCCAGTTCAGGAACGAGGACGGAACCATGATTGTGATAACGGGAGCAACGGGATTTATCGGACGCGAGGTGGTCAAAGAGGCGTTGGCGGAAGGGCACCGGGTGCGGGCGATCGTGCGGGATTTGCGGGAGGCAAAACGATTCGACACCACGGAGAATGTGGAGTTGTTCCACGGGAATGTGTTGAGCGCGGAATCGTTGGCCGGTGCGTTTGACAGAGCGAAGGCGGTCATTCATTTGGTGGGCATCATCAACGAATGGAAAGAAAACACGTTTCAACGCGCGCACGTCGAGGCGACGAGGAACGTGGTGGATGGCGCGAAGAAGGCTGGCGTAAAGCGATACATTCACATGAGCGCATTGGGCGCGCGCGAAGGGGCGGCGAGCCGGTATCATCAGACGAAATGGGCCGCGGAAGAATACGTCCGCAAATCGGGATTGGCTTGGACCATTTTCCGTCCGTCGCTGGTGTACGGGGAGGGCGACCGCTCGATCAACGTGCTGCGGCAGATGGTTCGCACTGCGCCGTTCATTCCCGTGCTGGGAAAAGGGGAGGCGAAAATACAGCCGGTCTCCGTGAGGAACGTGGCCCTGGCTTTTGTGCGAGCGATCAAGAACGACGACGCCATTCAGAAGATTTACGATCTGGTCGGGCCGGAGGCGTTCACTTGGAACGAGCTGTACGACAAACTGATGACGGCTGCCGGGGTGAAGAAACGTAAGACTCACATGCCGGTGCCGTTGATGAAGCTGCCGGCCGCGGTGTGGGGAAGGATGCTGAAGTATCCGCCGTTCAACACCGAGCAGTTGATCATGAGCCAGGAAGACAACGCAGGCGATCCGTTACCGGCTGCGCAGGACTTCGCGTTAACGGAAGAATCTTTCGACCAAGCCGTCCGCCGGTAAGGCTAGACACAATTTAGGCAAAGCAAACGGGGAACCCTTGCGGGTTCCCCGTTTTGACAACGTCTGAGTCAGCGGACTGATTACTCAGCCTTCTTCTCTTTCTCTTCCTTCGGCTTCGGCGGCTGGGCGATCTTGACGTTCTTCGCCACATCACCGGACTCGCCGGCTTCGAACTGGATCACGACCTTGTCGCCCACTTTGAAGTCGGCAACCGTCGCATCCTTCTTCTCGGCTGTGCCGAACTTGCAGGCAGCGTCAATCTTCAGAGTCTTGGTTTCCGCAGCGGCGCCTTTTGCTGTCGGCTTGACGGCGATGGTTCCCGCGGCTGCATCAATGGACTCGATGATACCGGTCACCTGATGCTTGTTGCCCTTGGCACCAGCTTCACCTTCGGCTTTGGCTTTCTTCTCGGGTTTGGCCTTTGCTTCGCCTTCGTCGGCGCGAACGGGCAACGCGAGAGACACTGCGATCATGAAAGCGCCGGTGATCATGGCGGCGCGTAACATTTTGCTCTTCATACTTTCATTATCCTTTGTTGGTTGTTTGTCTGAACAACGAGACCTATCAACACCTTCCTCATTGAAAGGTTGCTGCGTGCTCAGCCTGACTGTCTATTAACATACGCCCATTCAGACGGCGAGACTGAAATATCATTCACACACCCTCACAACGGCCTTGTATCCAAACTCTTGCCGTTGGTCTTGATCACGTTCCGATACCAGAAGCCGGAATCCTTGATGGTCCGCTTCTGCGTCGGGTAATCCACGTACACCAGACCGAATCGTTCCTTGAATCCTTCCGCCCATTCGAAGTTGTCCATTATAGACCATTGGAAATATCCGCGCACATCCACGCCGTCCTTCGCCGCCCGCCGCAATTCGCGCAGGTACCGGTACAGAAAATCAATCCGCTGCGGGTCATGCACCTTTCCGTCCACCGACACCCAGTCCACATTCGAAATGCCGTTCTCGGTGATGTACACAGGTTTCTTGTATCGTTCCTGGAAGAACTTCGGTCCCCAATACAACGAATCCGGCGTGACCGGCCACCGAAACGCCGTCAAATCGTGTCCTACCGGCATCCCCGCCGGCTCCGGTGCGTCGCCCTGGCCGGCGTGAATGTATTCACCGCTGTAGATGTTCACACCGAAGAAATCAACCGGCTGACTGATCGTCTTCAAATCGCCATCCTTGATCGGCGGAAGTTCCTTCTCCCAAACCTTCCACCCATCTTCGGGGTACCGGCCGAGAAACACCGGATCCATCCACCAGGTATTGTTCCAAAAGGTCTTGGACGTGATGGAAAACATGGCCCGTCGTGCAGCCCGCACATCGGCCGGCTTGCTCGAAGCCGGCATCTTCACCGCTCCCACCGGCGCGTAACCGATAACCGGTGCGCGCCTGGCCCCGTCGCGTATCACCGCTACCCCGCGCCCATGCGCCAACATCGCGTGATGTCCCGCCCGCAATATCTCCGTCCAGCCCAGCTTGTCGCCGGGAGCGTGGCGTCCGTCGTAGTGGCCAAGCCCGATGAAACATTGCGGCTCGTTCAGCGTCATCCAATGTTTCACCCGGTCCGACAACCGATCCACCACCACCCGCGTGTAGTCGGCAAACCAATCTGCCGAATCTCGGTTCAACCAACCTCCCCGGACATACAACTCATAGGGAAAATCCCAGTGAAACAACGTCACGAACGGCTGGATCTTCGCCCGCAATAGCTCGTCCACCAGTTTGTCGTAAAAATCCAATCCCTTGGCGTTCACCGCGCCGGTGCCGTTGGGAATGACGCGCGGCCAGGCCACCGACAGCCGGTACGCTTGCACCCCGATTTGCTTCATGATCGCCACGTCTTCCTTGTAGCGATGGTAGTGGTCACAGGCGACGTCACCGGTCTGTCCGTTCCAAATCGCGCCGGGCTTCCGGCACAACATGTCCCACACCGAAAGTCCCCGGCCATCGTCGCGCGTCGCGCCTTCCACCTGATACGAAGCCGCGGCCACACCCCACACAAAATCTTTACGAAAACTCATCTTGATTCCTCCCATGAAATTGCCCGGCAGCTTTGCCAACCGCAGCCAATGTGTCCAGTCGAATGTGTCCGCAAAAAGTTTCGCGGGGGTTCGACTTCCGTGTTATTTGTCCCGGCATGGCTTACGAATCCGTTCGTGACTTTGTCTCCGCCCTTGATGCCGCCGGTGAACTCAAACGAATCAAGTTTGAGGTGGACCCCGTCCTCGAAGCCACCGAGGTCGCCGACCGCGAAATGAAGTCGCCGGGCGGCGGCAAGGCATTGCTGTTCGAGAACTGCAAAGGCGCTAAGTTCCCGCTGCTGGTCAACGGCTACGGCTCGACCAAACGCATGGCGCTGGCGCTGGGCGTGAGCGAGGTTGAAGAAATCGGCCGCGAACTGGAAACGATCATGCGCGCCAAACCGCCGACTTCGTTCAAGGAAGCGATTTCATTGCTGGGAACAGCCATTGAACTGCGGCACGCCAAACCGGGTCGCGGCACGCCGGCCGGTTCCACAACGGAGCTGCCGGGACTGTCCGCGCTGCCGATCCAGAAATGTTGGCCGATGGATGCCGGTCGGTTCATCACGCTGCCCTTGGTCATCACCCGCGACCCGGACACCGGCGCGCGCAACGTCGGCACATACCGGATGCAGGTGATAGACGAACGCACCACGTTCATGCACTGGCAACTCCACAAGACCGGCGCGCGCCACTGGCGGCGATACATGGAGTTGAAACAGCGGATGCCGGTCACGGTGGGCATCGGCGGCGACCCCGTGTACGCGTTCGCCGCGACTGCGCCGATGCCGGATGGAATTGATGAAATGATGCTGGCCGGCTACCTGCGCAAGAAGTCCGTGCCGATGATGAAATGCCAGTCCAACGATCTGGAGGTCCCGGCGGACTGCGATTTCGTGTTGGAGGGATACGTTGAGCCGGAGGAGAAGTTGGATCTGGAAGGACCGTTTGGCGACCATACCGGCTACTACACGCTGCCGGAGCCGTATCCGAAGTTTCACATCGAGCGCATCACCGCCCGTGCCGACGCGATTTATCCGAGCACGATTGTCGGCGTTCCGCCGATGGAAGATTTCTACATGGGCACGGCGAGCGTGCGGATTTTTCTGCCGGTGTTCAAGATGACGTTCAACGAGATTGTGGACATCGCGTTGCCGGCGGAGGGCGCGTTCCACAACCTGGTGATCGTGAGCATCAAGAAACAGTTCCCATATCACGCGATGAAGGTGATGCACGGGTTGTGGGGCATGGGACAGATGATGTTCACCAAGATCATCGTGGTGGTGGACGCGGACGTGAACGTTCACAACGTCAGTGAAGTGATGTTCCGCATGACGGCCAACATGGACCCGCAGCGCGACATCATTTTCACGAAGGGACCGGCCGACGTATTGGATCACGCGACGCCGGTGATGGGGTTTGGCAGCAAGATGGGCATTGATGCGACGCACAAACTGCCCGGCGAAGCCGGTACCCGCACTTGGCCGCCGATCATCAAGATGGATGAAGCTGTGAAGCAGAGAGTGGATGCGTTGTTAAAGCAGATGAAATGAAGCACTCCCGAGACTTTCAATGTCCCAACTGTGGCGCGGATGTGCCGGCCAGGGCGAAGGCTTGCCCGGAATGTGGCGCGGATGAGAGAACGGGATGGTCGGACGAAACGATCTACGACGGGACCGGCATTGAAGATCCGAATGAATTCGATTACGAAGATTGGCGGCGGCGGGAAACGGGGCCGGGCCGGTTGGCGCCCAGCATCGGGTGGTTTTGGTGGGTGGTGGGCGTGCTAGTGTTGGCCGGTATCGTGTGGTTGTTTCTGGGCCGGTAAGATTATGGGGAGGATCAGGAAAATGAAAACATGCCGGGTGATCATGTTGGCGGTCGTGTTGGCTGGTTGCGCCACGAACAAATCAGAAACGCCCTTGCCCATGCGCGCCATGGGGCAGGATGTGGAACCCGGCGAGGTTCCCAGTCCCGAGGCCATCGGTCTGGAAGTGCGCCGTCTGTTGGGACGCGACGTTCCCGAAGCGACCGGCATCGTGGTGAATGTGGACAACACCACGGTTATTCTGACCGGTTCCGTCATGACGGTGCCGACAGCGTTTCGGGCGGAAGCCGTGGCGCGTTCTGTGAAAGGCGTCACCGAGGTGATGAATCAGATCGTTGTCAGCGGCACAGGCCGGTAGCCTTGCATACCATGGACCAAACGCTATCTGAGAATCCGCTCCGAGAAGGTTTGGTGTCGCGCAAACCGTTGGAGCCTTGCGTGGTGGTCATCTTCGGCGCCACGGGTGATCTCACCCGGCGCAAACTGGTGCCGGCTTTGTACAACCTCGCCCATGAAGGTCGGTTGCCGGCTTCGTTCGCGGTGGTGGGGTTCGCGCGCCGCGGGAAGACCGACGCGGAGTTCCGGGCCGAGTTGAAGGAGGGCGTGGAAAAGTATTCACGGTTTCATCCGATCAACCCGGCCGTTTGGGAAAACTTCGCGCAGGGCTTCTTCTTCCATCGCGGCGACTACCACGACGCGGAATCGTACCGGTCACTGGCGAAACGATTGGAGGAACTGGACAAATCACGCGGCACATCGGGGCACCGGCTGTTTTACATGTCCACGCCGCCCTCGGAATTCGAACCGATTGCGCGTCAATTGGGCGCAAGCGGGCTGGTGCAACCGGTCCGCGACGGAGCCGACTCCCAACGGGTGATCGTGGAAAAACCGTTTGGGCGGGACTTGGAGACGGCGCGACATTTGAACAGCGTTTTGACCGGCGTCTTCGATGAACGGCAAATCTACCGGATTGATCACTACCTTGGCAAAGAGACGGTGCAGAACATCCTGGTGTTTCGGTTTGCCAATGAGATTTTCGAGCCGTTGTGGAATGCGAAGTACGTGGACCATGTCCAGATGACCGTGGCCGAATCTCTCGGCGTCGAAGGTCGCGGCGGATATTACGAATCGTCTGGCGCGCTGCGCGACATGGTTCAGAATCACATGATGCAGTTACTCGCGTTGATGGCGATGGAGCCGCCCACTTCCCTGGCCGCCGAGGATATTCGCAACGAAAAGGTGAAAGCGTTGCGCGCCGTTCGCGCCATACCGGCCGGTCAGGTTGGCCAGTTGACTCTGCGCGGACAATACGTGGCCGGGTCGCTTGCCGGTCGGGCTGTGCCGGGGTATCGCGAGGAAAAAGACGTGGCCGGTGATTCCCGCACCGAGACATTCGCGGCATTGAAACTGCACATTGACAACTGGCGATGGGCGGGCGTCCCATTTTATCTGCGGCACGGCAAACGGTTGCCGAAACAGTGCGCGGAGATTGCCATCGGGTTCAAATCGCCACCGGCCGTGTTGTTCGCCGCCGACGAGTGCGCGCCGCTGCGTCGCAATGTGCTCGTGTTGCGAATCCAACCGGACGAAGGCATCGCCATTCGTATGAACGCCAAGGTGCCCGGCACGGCGATGAACATCCAGCCGGTGAAGATGGATTTTCGCTACGGCGGCAGCTTCGGCGCGAGGTCACCGGAGGCCTACGAACGTTTGCTCCGCGACGCGATTGCGGGAGACTCCACGTTGTTCATCCGCGGCGACGAAGCAGTGCGCGCCTGGGAAATCATGGACGGCGTGTTGGAAGGCTGGCAAACCGCACCGGCGCCGTTTGCCTACGAAGCCGGCACGTGGGGACCAAAGGAGGCCGACGAGTTCATCGGTCGCGACGGTCGGCAGTGGAGACGTCCGTGACGAATCTGGAGACATTCACCGCCGGTGAGGAAACGGCGGTCGCAGTGGCGAATGTGGAGCGTCAGTTGCGGGAGCTTTGGCAGTTGGCGGCTGAATCGGAGAAAGACCCGACCATGCGCCATGTCAGCCGTGCCTGTTTGTTCAATCTCATCGCTGTTTGCGAAAGTGAAACACAACGCGACCGGGCGACACAAATCATCGCGGCCCTGACCGGGCGGCATCCTTGCCGGGCGATTGTGTTGCTGATGGAGACGGAAACCGGTACGAGCGAATTGAGGGCAGCGATCTCGGCGCACTGTCATCTGGCCGGCGGTGGGGGCAAGCAGGTGTGTTGTGAACAGATCTCCATCGAAGCCGCAGGCGCCAGCGTGGCGCATGTGCCCGGGGCGGTGCTGCCATTGCTGGAATCAGATTTGCCGACCGTGTTGTGGTGGGAAAGCAACTTTTTGAGGCAACCGGAATTGTTCGATCGTTTGGCGGGCGTGTCGGATCGTGTGTTGTACGACACATCGCAATGGATCGAAGCGCGCAAACAGTTGGGAGAATTGTTGGCGGCCATCGGCCGGTATCGTCACTGTGTGTTTTCGGATTTGAGTTGGACGCGGCTGGCGCAATGGCGCGAAATGACCGCGGAAATGTTCGATCGTGAATCCTGCCGGAATGAGTTGGGCGATGTGGATGCTCTCCGGGTGACACACGGACCGGGGCCGGGCGCGGTGTTGCGGGCGACATTGTTTGGAGCCTGGCTGGCGACACGGTCAGGCTGGTCGGCGGCGGAAACGGCGCAGCGATTGGAAGTGCGGCAGTGCCCGGAGAGCGAACCGGTCTCGGCAGGGCTGTTGACCGTGGAAATCTGCGCCGGTCGGTCCCGGTTTGTGTTGCGCAAGAACCACGGTGAAAGCACCGCGAGTTCGAGCGTGAGCACACCGGAATGGGTCAGCCTGCCCCGCAAACGCGCGTTCTGGCCGACGGATGATGTGTCGTTGTTGTCGCAGGAATTGGATCACACAGCCCGGCATCGTGTGTACGAGCAAGCCCTGCGCATGGCGGCGGCGATCGTCTCTTCGTCACAATCATAGGACGGCCCGAACCGCGGGCGCACGGCAAGTTTTGAGCTGGTTGGGAATTGTGGGGCGCGAATCCCTGTCGTGTAGGGTTCGCGCCGTGACCACGGTTCACGCCCCAAACCAACGGCCGACCGCCGATACGACAGGCGTGCCCGCCGTTCAAGACTTGCGGCACCCCCGGACCGCGCCGGGATTCTTTTTCCATTGCCCGGCGGGGAGCAGGTTTCTACAATCCGTGCCATTGGTTTTTCGAAAGGACATGATGAATCGTATTTTGCTGACGACGACTTCTTTTCAAGACACACCCGGCGAACATCACGCCATGTTGGAGCGTGAGGGATTTGAGATCGTGCGCGAGCGCGGCCCGTTGCCGGAAAGCCGAATGTTGGAATTGGTGGCCAAGGGGGACTTTGACGGCTGGTTGATCGGCGATGATGCGATCACGCGCGCCGTCATCGAGAAGTCCCTGCCGCGCTTGAAAGTGATCAGCAAGTACGGCATCGGGCTTGACAAGGTGGATGTGAAGGCGGCGACCGATTTGAAGATTCCGGTCACGTATTGTCCCGGTGTGAATCATACCACGGTGGCGGAACACACGTTCGGGCTGATGCTGGCGATATTCCGCGACATTGTTGTGGAGTGCAATCAGGTCAAGAGCGGCAACTGGAAACGGCTGACTGGGCACGAGTTGATGGGCAAGACCATCGCCGTCCTCGGCATGGGGCGCATCGGCAAGGAAGTCGCCGTGCGGGCGCGGGCGTTCGCCATGAACGTGGTCGGGTTCGACAAGTATTGGGACTTTGATTTTGCCCGTCACTTTGACGTGAGACGGGTCAAGACAGTGGAAGAAGCGTTGGACGGGGCGGACGTGATCACGTTGCACGTCAATCTCAGCCCGGAGACGAAACACATCATCAACGCCGACCGGCTCGCCAAGATCAAGAAGGGCGCGGTGCTCATCAACACAGCCCGGGGCGAGCTTGTGGACGTGCCGGCCGTTGTCGCCGCGCTCAAGAGCGGTCAGCTTGCCGGTTACGGCACCGATGTGCTCGATCAAGAACCGCCGCCGAAGGATCATCCGCTGTTCTCATGTCCGACCGCCGTCATCACGCCACACATTGGCAGCCGCACCTACGAGAGCGTGGCCCGGCAAGCGGCCATGGCGGCGCAAAACCTGATTGCCGTCCTCAAAGGCCAAAGACCCTTGGCACAAGCCAATCAAGTCTGATTGTCCCAGTTCTTAATGCCGAATTTTTACTCGGACCAGGTTAACCAGTTACGAAGCGCGGGCAGACTCGCGCCATCACATCCCCTGCCGGGTTCGTTTGTCAACCGTCACTGAAACGCCTGGTATTTGTCAATTCTCAAGGTTTTCGCGTGGACATTGCCGCGGCAAACGGCTACACATACTGGCATGCAGTCCGACTCTCGCATTGCGTTCAAAGAATGGGCCGTGATCGTGGACGCCTTGGCGCGCGGCGAACAAACCATCATCTTGCGCAAAGGCGGCATCCGCGAAACGAGGGGCGAGTTTCACGTTGACCATCGTGAATTCTGGCTGTTTCCCACCCGGTTTCACGAGGACGAGCTTTCCATCATTCCCTCCAAACGCGCCGATTTCCGTGAAATACTTTCCAGCGGAAAATCTGACAGCGTGATGGTCCAGTTCTACGCCGTCGCTGAGTCTATCGTTCACATTGCCGATCTTGAAACCCTCAAGCGACTTCAAGGGCGTCACATCTGGGCGGAACAGGTTTTGGCACAGCGGTTCCAATTTGGCCGCGAGCCCGGCATCCATGCCCTGATTGTCCGCGTCTATCAATCGCCGCAGCCGCATGTCTTTCCGCTCCTGCCGGAATACAGCGGCTGCAAGAGCTGGATCGAACTGAGCCGCGCCGTTTCCACAGAGGGTCTGGTTCCGGTGCTGTCCGACGCCGAGTTCCGGCAACAACAAAACGCCCTTCTGCAAATCCTCACCGCGCATGAAATCGCTCACACATAAAATGCCCGACGGCGCCGAACGGGTGCTCCCGATTGGCGATAAACCGCTCGTCATCGGTCGCCTTCCTGAATCGGAGATTTTCGTCCGCGACTCATTCATCTCCCGCGTCCATGCCGGCATCAGTTGCATCAACGGCAGGTTTGTCCTCAAAGACCTTGGCTCCTGCAACGGCACCTACTGCAACGGCAGCCGCGTTTTCGAAGGCCCGCTGAAAAACGGCGACAAGATCCAAATCGGTAACACCACGCTCCTGTTTGAGATGGACTCCCAGTCCGGCAACTGCTCGCTGCTCCAGTTTCCCCAAATCAACGCCGCTCCCACCGGCCCCAGGCCCAAGAGCAGCACCGCCAGCCACTGCGCG
>CAZEQV010000005.1:0-33353 GCA_964514435.1 uncultured Verrucomicrobiota bacterium | reverse complement strand
GGTCCACATCTCCGCGCCGAGAGCCGCCCACGCTACTCGCTAATGATTGGGGGGCGGAGCCGGCGTTCGATTCTCTGCTTGCGGTTGCGGAGGATTTTGCGGTAGGTTCTATTCACTCGAAATGGCCTTTTGTTGGTTGTTTTGTTTGTTGTGACAAACGCATTTCAACCAATATTTACGGGCATTTCGAGCTTTTTCTTTCACGTTCGCGAAAAAATCACGCTTGTTGAGGGACTAGTAATTCGCCAAGGTGCTGCCAACCTTGCTAAGGTCGATGGGCTGGATGCCCAGTTTCTCGGCCGGTGAGCCGGGCTTGAAGCGGAAGACTTTCTTCCTCATGGCCTCTTCATCGAACAGGGGATCAACAAACAACATGCCCACGTCCGCGCCGTCCCGGTTCGCTTTTGCTATAAGATCCTGCCCTGTTTCGAACTCACCCGCGCGTTTTTGGACAAAGAGAATTGAATTACTGCAACGCGTAAACACAGCCGTGACCTTCCTGCCCTTTTCAGTTATCCAATTCTCCTTACTGATCAAATCCGCGTTCAGAGCATCCGTCGCGTAGAAAATGATCCGGTCCAGTTTGGCCGGATACCACTCCTTATTTGTTATCTGGCGTGCATTAATGGCGAAATTGTTGCGGTATTCCGCATCCCACTTCAGCACCAGCATCATCCTGCCGCGTTCAAATACATTATTTCTGATATAGGTGTAACCGGAGTTGTCATCCAGACGAATAAAGCCGCGGTTGTTCATCACATCATGAATGTAATTGTACTCGGCGATGTTGTTCTTGCCCATCCCCGAGAAGTAGATGGCGTTGCCATCGTCGAGCTTAAGCATGCAGCGTGAAATGTCGTTATAGGCGATGCGGTTTTCCCGGGCATGCAGCAGGTCCTCAAAAAGACTGACATCCGAGTTCAACCACTGTTTGGCGAGCACCGCCTTGACCTTCTCCAAGTAGGGTTTGATCTCATGGACCCGCAGGCTGCTGACCCACTCGCGTCGGTTCTTCAAGGTCTCATAATAGGCCAGCTCATGCGGACGGCAGCCACTGATGACCATGGCGTTATAATCCAAATCATGGATGGTATTATGCGTGATCGTATTATGTCCGCTTTGGGCAATAAAGATCGCCGGGGAGTGCTGGTAAATGGTGCCGATGTGATGAAGGTAGTTATTCGTTACGATATTGAATTTACTCTCGTCTTTGAGGCCGGGGGCATAGCCGCTGAGCAGGATCCCTGTTCCGCCCAAATAAGCAAAGAGGCTGTCTTTCACGGTGCTGTATTGGCAGTAAAGATCAAGCCGGACACCGGTACCGCTGCTGGCCTCGAAGACACAGCTTTTTATGGTGCAGTGTTCCGCCTGCCTGAGCCGCATAATGGCATTGCCCTTATCATACATCTCCCAGTCATGCTGCAGTGATTTATCGCCGGGCATCCACGTATCTCTCAATCCGTGACGGAAGGTCAACCCGTCAAACATCAGGTAAGCTGCTTTCTCTTGATCTTCAACTCCTTCCACTCTGATGAATTCCTTTAGGTAAGGCGCACGTATATCGGCCTCCACAAGCGGAGTCTCAGGCCAGATATAGACCCGTCCTTCCAGACTGTTGAAACACCATTCGCCGGGTTCATCCAGATAGTCGATCGCATTGTCGACATGGTAGGCGTTGCCTCTGCTGCCCTTCTTACCTGAGCCCGAGAATCCGTAGGTCGGTTCTACCGTAAAGGTCGCCGTCTTACTGGCCGGATCGATGCTTTCGAGCGGGAGCAGATTGATCAGCCAATGGTGCTTGGGCTCCATGTAGATTTCGATGTCCCGGATATTGTTCCAGTCTTTCAGGTCATCATTTTCATAGGTAATGGTGCGATCAAACGTGACAGGCGGATCTCCGAATTTAAGAATCCGTCCCAAATCTTTCGGCTGGGCATTGGCTGCGTCCGTTTTGTGCTTCTTCGAGACGAAGAATTCGGGCGAGCGCGAACGCTTAAGCAGCTTGGTTCCGTCGTAGAGCGAGGTGATTTGCCACTTACCTTTAAGGTCTTGGGGAATATCCACATACCACAGCTTTCCCTTGGCGGCATCCGAGACCCCCTTCGGATCCCTCTGCACCGGCTTCCAGTCGGTCAGCTTTTTGCCGCCCGTGAAAATCGGTGTTTCGCCCTCGTAGGATTTATAGGTCACGGGGAACTCCTTCGTGCCGGAATCCTCGGGCGTAAAAACGACCGTCTCCGTCAGCTCATATTCACCACCTCGGATCAAAACCGTCACAGGAGCCGATAGGCCAGCGGCAATGTTCTCGCGGACCTTCGCCCGGGCCCCTTCAAGGGTGGCTAAGGGTTTGTCCTCTGTCCCAGACCAGGTATCGTTGCCCGTCGGAGCGACATAAAATGTCAAGCCTGCTACAGGAACCTGATCTCTCGCCCAGACGCTCCCCGCCCAGGCTCCCAAAAACACCAGAACGGACAAGTGTAACACAAAGCTTGGATATAAAGATCTTTTCATTAGTTACTCCTTCATCGTTTATCTGACCCCGTTGGGCGCAGCACGTTGCACCGACCCTTTCGGCGATTTCGATCGGAGGTCCAGACAAGCCGACCAACCACCCCGGGCGCGGGCAGATCTCCTGCAGCAACGGAAAGAAAAAACGTAAGCAACATGTTCTTCATAATGTTCCTGTCATTCAGCGATTTTAATTGTTTTGCCCCAGCACACTGCCGCCTGGATGACCCGCATCATGACTTCGTTTTTTCCTTTTTGCCTTCTTTCTTCTGCTCTTCCCTCAGGCACGCCAGCGGACCGGCCATCTCCGGAAACGAGGGACGGAAGTCCTGAACCGGTTGAGTTGCTCCGGAGACTCGGGATTGTTGATCTCGTTGTGCCATTCGTGCGGATCTCTGGTTGCGTCATCGGACTCCTCCTGAATGCTGACTGACGGGGGACACAATTTCGTATCTGCCCGAAGTGACCGTCAGCACCATCCTTCCATTTTCTTTCTTGAGGAGAGTGACGTCGCCCGCTTCTTTGAACGAAACGCCGTTCACGCGGACATCGGCTGAGTCCGCCGCCGTCACATAAACCGTTGCCGTCGTATTCGGCGGAACCGAAACCTGCATCGCAAGCTTATTCCCCTCGCGTTTCCAGTTGCTGACCACTCGCCCATACGGGGAATCGTGGTGCGCCTTCACCCAGGTGACGTCTCCCACGAGTTCCGGTTTAATAATAAACTTTTTAAAGCCCGGGCCCGCGGGATCGGCCTGAATGCCCGCCAGTCCCTGATAGAGCCAATTGTCGGGGGATGTAAAACAGGAGTGGATATGAGACCAATATCCGTTCCATTGTTCCCAGAACGTGGTGGTTCCCTTTTCGATCATGTAACCCCAGCCGGGATAGGTCTTTTGATTGAACATGGTAAAGACCAGGTCGCTCCGTCCAATCTCCCGCAGGTATTCCATCATAAAGTAGGTCCCGAGCATCCCGGTATCGAGGTGCCCTTGGTTCTTCTCCAGGATGTTTTCTTCCAGGTTGCGGAAGACCTTTTCCTGGAGCTCATCCGGAACCACACCGGTCATCAGGGGCATGACGTAATACGCCTGCTCATCGATGACATAGTGTCCGGCCCGCGGATCGTAGAGGGCTTCGTGGATTTTCGGGCGAATTTCCTCCACGCGTCTGGCATACGCCGCCGCATCCTCATCCTTGCCGAGCACCTTTGCCATATTGACCAAAAGATTCATCTGGTTGATGCGGTAGCAATTGTTGAAAATCTCCCGGGCTTTCGGGCCGGGCTGATCTTTCGAATCCATGCCCCGGCCGGGAGCTACCCAGTCGCCGATGAAACTGTATTTCCCGGTTTTGCCCGTCAGGATGTCGCCGTTTTTCCGGCTGATCTCCTCCAAGTAATCCACGTACCGCTTCACGGAATTGTAGTTCTCTTTCAGCACGCGGACGTCGCCATAATACAAGTAATGGCGCCAGGTGATGGCCGAGAGCAGCCCGCCCCAGGCCGGGCCGCCGCCGCCCTTGCCGAAGGGCGCCGAGTTCTTCAGGCTGCCATCCGCCTGCTGCACGTTCCGCCAGTCGCCCAGCCATTTGCGGTAGAATCCGTCGGCACGGAAGTTGCTCATGAATCCTTCAGCGGCCACCTGTCCGTCGCCATATCCCATCCGCTCGCGGTGGGGACAGTCCACGTAGTAACCGCCGAGATCCAGGCACCTCTGCGTCCAGGCGTTTACTTCATGGATCCGGTTGAGAAGAGGATTCGAGCACTCGAACGAACCGACGATTTCCAGGTCGCTGTCGACAAGCATCGCCTGTGCGCTCTCTTTGGCGGGCGGAGCAGTCAGACCTTTCACGATGACATAGCGGAATGCGGCGTAGTTGAACTTGTGCTGAAACACCTCGTTTGGCTTGCCGGCAGAAATGAATTGGCTGATTTGCTCAAACGTCTGATACGAGTCCTTCCCGCCAATCTTTTTACCCCGCTTGCAGAGTTCGCTCTTGGTGTCGGCAAAAGTCATGGTCACTGTCGCGCCCGGCTCAAGCGTAGGCATCTCCAGCCGAAACCATCCGGTGAGTGCTTTCCCGAAGTCGAGTTCGTAAAGGTCTTTGCCGATCTCGGTGACCGCGACGGGAGAAATTGGTTCCCCCAGCCGGTTAGCAGGGCAAGGCTGGTTTTGCACCGGCCCGAGGTTCGGGCGCGCAGCGACGGCATTCTTCCAGGATGACGCATCCTGCTCCGGCCGGCACCAGTTCGCCATCTCCTCCCGGGCGTCAACCAGTTCGCCGCCGAAATCACCCCATTTCCATTGGCCGATCCGGTAACGCCCAGAGGGCCGGGTTTTCCATGACGGGTCGGTGCCGAGCGTGAATGGTTCGCCATTCACCACCGCATCCAACTGTGCGCGCACAACAATCTCAGACGCCCAGCCGGTACCCATCCACAACCCTATGCAGTTGTTGCCGGCCTTCAAATACCTGCTGACATCGTAGGTCAGCGAATAGGTAACCTTCTTGTCGTTTGATACCGCCGGGCTGAGCACATCGGCTCCCACTTTTTCGCCGTTGACATACAATTCAAAGTAGGCAGGCGAATGCACGGTCACATAGGCCGAATCCGGAGCCGCAGCCAGTTTGAAATCCTTGCGGAAATGGTGCGTCGGCACGGCGGGACCAGCCTTTTCATTGGACAGCTTGAGGGTTGCACGATCATTGCCCCGGACCGTTTTCAACTCTCCATCCTCAAGATATTCGATCACCAATTCCTTGACTATTCCCGGTGCCGGATCGCCGCCCAGCACCTTGAAATCGACCTTGAACGGCGTCCTCTTGGCCAGGAGCTGCTTGACGATATCCGTTACATCCTTTTCGACCTCTTCATCCAAAGTTCGGTAGGTGGCTTTTGGGATGACCAGCTTACCGCCTTCATCATGGACAGCGCCGGCGGCGGGCGCGCTGATCCACTGGCAAGTCCAATCTTCCGGTTTGAGCAGGCCCATCGTCCAACGGGCGGGCGGGCTCCACGCGCCCGGCCTCCCCTCCTTGTCCCAGGTCATCGCCTTCCAGAAACATGCCGTTCTGGAACGGAGCGGTTCACCCGAATAGACGACGTATTGGCTCTGTTCCGATTCAATCCTTCCGGAATCCCACAAGTCGCCGATTCCCCTCGCCAGCTTTTCGGGCGAACTCGATACGATCACCCGATAGGCGGATTGCTTCTGCCCCGGCACATTGGACTCGATCCGCCAGCTCAGCAGTGGCTGTGCCACGTCAATCCCCATTGGATCAACCCCACATTCACAGCGCAGGTCCACAGTCTGCAACTGCCCTGAAGCCGGGCTTCGTGATGATAACGGAAGGAGAGCCGTGTCCCCGTCAGCGGGCGCACGCATTTTACCGCCACCTTTGCCGCTTATCCCCTCGAAGTCAGAATGCGCTGCCAGGGCTTCTTCCATGACCAAGATGCCGTCTTTGTTCGCGTCCGCGTCCGGTGCCGTTTCCAGCAACCGCTTGAGCTGACGGTTGGTTTCGGAGGTCTGCGCGCTCACAACTGAGTGAGCGGCAACGAATACAGAAAGAACGACAAACAGCGTCCTAATACACGATTGATGGCAAGGACATTGTTTCATACATTCTCCATTGGATGAACATGGCGTACTTGCCGTCATTAAAGCGCTGACCGCGCTCCGCGGTGTCCGCGCGGAGTTTCGTGACCTGCTCGTCCCACATCTCGTCCATTTTGCCTGTAATGCTGCCGGCAATCGTCGCGTGCAGATGCTGCACCAGCTCCGCCTGCACAGTCGGCGCGGAAGCCGCCCAAAACGCCAGCAACGCAGCAAATCCGTTTTTCATGCGATCCTTGCCATATCGGGTTAGGGATTATTCGACTTTGGTCAGCGTGATGCGCTTGATGGACATATTCCGTCCAGACTGGTCGGGTTGCGGGATAATGGACAGGGTGCGCCTCCCTTTTTCCATGGCAATTTTGCCAACGGCATGATCCTCGAAGTTATACCACGGATCCGGATTCGATCCTTTGGTCGCCTGCGTCGCAAAGCTGAGGGTCGTTTTGCCGTCAATCCGGATGTCGTTTTTCTTATCCCGGGCCTGGTTTGGATGGGCCGCGTACTGGATCGTCATAGAGTATTTGCCGGATTCCGGCACATTGAACGTCCAGACCGGGGCATCGCCGCCCTTGGCAAAGAAATTGTGCACAGCACCCATATGACGGTCATAATAGATCTTGGTCTTGTCGCCGGTTATGGCATGGAAATCCCTTGCTTCGAGAACGATCTGTTTCTTTTGCACATCATAGAAATGCTTCACCGGATCGAGCGCCGCCTTGCCATCCAGCTCAACCTTGATCACGACCATGCCCTCACTCACCGGAGCAACCTTCGGAACCTTGATGGTAATTACTTTGTTTCCGCGCGCATCAACGGATCGCTCGTGACCCAGCGAGGCCTGGTTTGCCGCCAAGAGGTAGGAAATCTTCCTCACCTTGTTCTTAAGCAGCGGCAGGTCGAGGCATCCATCTTCCGGCCAGTTCTTAACAAACAGGTAGAGGACGTTGCCCTTTTGCGTGCAATAGCCCCAGTCCATTGAGGTCATCCTCTCGCCGCGATACGGCGTGGCTTCCGTTCCAAAGATGGCCTCACTGTGCGGCTTTACCCACTTGCCAAGCGCATGCAGGATTTCAACGCTCTTTTCCGGTATGGTGCCGTCGCCCTTGGGGCCGATATTCAAAAGGTAATTTCCATTATGCGAAACGCATCGCACCAGCAAATCCGCCAGTTCCTCCCAGCTGCGCCAGTCGGTATCCCATTTGCTATACCCATAGGTATGGTTAATACTCGAGGGCGTTTCCCAGTAATAGTCGGTCGCCACCCCGGCCACCCCGTTGTCGCCCGACACCAGATAATCCACAAATTCTTCCTTGCCGAGACGGCCGTTGATCAGCGTGGCAGGCTGGGCTTCCTTGATCATATCCACCACCTGCTTCGCCTGCTCCGTACTGAATGGAGTCCGGGGCACGTCAAACCAGATCAGGCCGACGTCGCCATAGTTATGCATGAGCTCCTTGACCTGCGGGAAGAACTTGTTTTCGAAATAGGTGCGGAACAGCTCCGCATCCGGCCCCTTGACGTATTGATAATTATGCGGGTGGGTTCCAGCCTCCTGCCAGTCAACGCAATGGGAATAATAGAAACATATCTTGATGGGCCATGGACCGCCGCCGGTCTCCGTGGCATGGCAGGCATCGGCCAGTTCCTTTAGCGGATCGCGCCCGGTCTTGCGGCCATAAGGTGTTGCATCGACAATGTTAAACTTGCTTGCCTTTGAGTGATACATCGCAAAACCGTCATGATGTTTTGAGGTGATGACGATGTACCGCTGCCCGGTGGCATAGCACAGATTGATGATGTCCTGCGCGTTCCACTTGGACCAATCGAACACTTCGGCGATTTTATTGTATTCCTCCGGCCGCATCTGCGCGTTTTTCATGATCTGCTCCGCATAGCCCTGAATTGGTTCGAGTTCGCTTTCAGCCGCATTGCGCCAGGAATCGAACGTCCTGTCTTTTGACCAATATCCCGCCGGAACCGCATACATGCCCCAGTGAATCATCAGTCCGAATTTCGCATCCTTAAACCAATCCATTCTCGGATCACTGATGGATTTCAACGGGTCGGCAAAGGCTAATGGCGAGGCCGCGACTGCGGCCATTAACAGCGTGCTTGTGATGAATGTCTTTATGCTCATGACGATTTCTTTCTTTAGGGATTGATTAGTCAACAGACTACTTTTCAGACTCTTCCAACGTCCGCAACCCTTCAAACGCTCCATATTTCATGCGTGACTGATACTGCCTGTCAGTCTTGTAAACCTACTGATCACAGTCCGGATTCTTCTTGGGAATGCGCGCACCGACCTCTTCGAAATAGTGCATCATCTCGTTGTAAAGACGTTGATGGCCCTGTCCCCGCCCCCGAACGATCATGGGCGCCCGGATGCCGCCCTGCCAGGCCCACCTTTGATGGGCATGACGCGGCTGCTTCTGTCCAGACAGGGGCTCATGGCGGTAACGGTTGTCGCCCATCATCATCACATGCGCGTTGCGGAACTTCATCCCCTCTTTGGCCAGCGTTTCCAGATTCGACATCTGCAACACCGGCATTTTGGAATTCGGCATTGCGTCATCCATCGCCGCCGTCGAACCGTTCCGGTGTTCCCGGCGGAGGCGCGCATCTGCACCGTGTAGCCGTACTGCGTGAGCGCATCGAGACCGGCGTCGGAATATACCGGGCTGCTCCGCCAGCCGCTGTCACTTCTGCCGGGGTTGCCCGTGGTTTCGGCAAAGTAGTATTCCACGCCGTTGGCATCGGAGCCGGTGGTCGCGGTCATGGTCACAGCACATGAGCCGACGTTCGTGGGGACCGACGCCCATGCGGCCGGATTCGGCGTCGGCGGTGTGGTGTCGGGCGCGCCGGAGCCGGTAACCGTCACATTCACATTGTCGAGCGTGATGTTGTCAGTGCCTCCTTCTTTATTCCTTGCCGAGAAGACGATGGCCAGACGATCATGGCCGGCGGTCAAAGTGAAGTTGTCTGAATAGATTCCGCTCGTATTTGCAGCCAAAAGCCCCCCAACCTCTACGAACGCGCTCGAATTAATCAGTCTCAGGCTGTCCAAGGGGGAGGTCCGTCCGACCGCATACAGGCTGGTTCCGTCATCTAAAGCGGTATCCCCTGCGGTTTGACCCGCGTAGATCTTGGTCTCATTGTTTGCTACCAGTTTGGTCTGGGGCGCGACACCCGAACTATTCCAGGAAACGAGACCGATAAGCAATTGGGCGTCAGCGGCAGTAGTCGAGCCTACCGTGAGATCAAAAGACAGGGTCAAATCGGTGGCTGTCGGGGTGTCGCCCCCCGCCGCTATCGTTTGATAGAGCGCAAAAGCATTCGCGGTGCTGCCGCCTTCACTCTTGGCCACTCCACCTTCCACGATCCAGCTTTGACCCTTGGCAGAGTGATATCCGCTTCTCCACTCGCCGGTGACCGTGCTCAACAACTCGTTACCGGTTCCGCCAAGGCTGGTGATGGCTGAGTTGAAGTTGCCGTTATTCACGGTGAGAACCGCCGTTTCGGCGGAGGTCATTCCCATGGCCAATGCAATCGCGCCAGGAAGCGGCAGAAAACGGCGAGAGTTCGTTGCCGCCGGTAAAGAAACACTACTTTTCATTTCACAGCATCCTTTACCGTTCTCGCATCCATCGTTTACCTCCCCTGATGTCTATATAGCCCACGTTTTATTTTTCGACCTTCAGCCGGATGTAGGTTTGCGATTGATCGCTCGGAATTGCGTTCGTCACATAGTTGAGCGTCAATCCGGTCACGTTGGTTCCAAGCACCACATACCCCGCGTTGGTCCAGCTTCCGGAAACCAGGTTGGTGCTGGTTTCGACGGTGTAGATAAGGCTGTCATCATCGGATCGTTGCGGATGAACGTACACGAGGGTTCCGCCGGAATTGTAAAGGGCCGGCGCTTCCCCGGTATCCAGTCTGTTGGTCGGATTTCCGTCGAAGGCATATTCCCCGAAATTGACCAACCCGTCGCCGTCATAATCGTTGGTGGCTGCGCCGATTGTGCCTTCCCCGCCAAATCGTGCGGCCCATGCGTCATATTCGTTTAATACAGGAATCATGACATCCAACGTGAGAGTGCTTATTCTGTACTCATTAGCGCCGTTCGAAGCGCCGGTGCCGAAGATAATCTTGTCCCCGTGATCCAACGCCCAGTTTCCACTGATGTCCAGATCGGCATTCCACCGTTGTTTGATCAGCTTATTTGCGCTGGCATCGTAAACCACGAAGTCCATGCGGTCGCCGGCGGTCTGAAGACCCCATGAGGCGCTCAGAAGATACAGCCGGCCGGAATTCAGATTGCTGGTATCGACCGTGTACACCAGCGCTTCCTTGGAGCCTTTGCCGAAGGTCTGCGGATTGTCGTTTGTGTAAACTGAACTTGAATCCGGCCCGATGTCGCCGCCAGCCAGGCCGGACATGCGGCCAGTGGGCAGTGAAGCCAGATAGTTGCTGAATGTTCCGGCCGATATCGCGCTTTGCGCGGCGGCGGAGTCCCAGTTGATCACGCTCGAGGCCGTCAGCGAGAAGCTTTCGCCGAAACCGAATTGCCCTGCCGCGCTGAGAATGCCGGTGGCGGTCGCGGAGCTGCCGCTGACCGGAGGATTGGTGCTGTTCAGGTTTGAGACCGTCCAGGTCTTTGTCTCCGAACGGGAGCTGTCGTTGTTGTCCAGTACGATATTGCCCCCGGGAAGTTTATTGGAAACAACCCTGGCATAGAACAGGCCCGGCGAGTCGCCAGTGACCACGATTCTGATATCTTCCGTTGAGCCGAACCAGGCGTTGGTCAATGAAAAACTCGTTGTCGCTTCCAACGGGTTCTTGCCGGCCTGGTTGTAGCTGAAGAACCCCCCTGAAACGAGTTGCGGCCCGCCGTGGTCGTAAAAGACTTCCAGGGTGCCATTCCCGTCCACGTATAACTTGACTTGAAAGTCCACGATCGGTCGCTTGCCATTGGTGAAGTCCGGTTCGGTCACGTCGAATGAAAATCTGCCATCGGTCGTGCGCACAAAACGTTTGCGCTGACTATTGATCTGCTCAGCAGAGTCTGTCGTTTCACCCTGCTCAAGACTCCCGGGATTGAGTGATGCCATGCCTGCCTCCCTGATGTATTCCGGAAACCCCTCCAGAAGGGGAGCCGAGCTGAAATCCGTGATGATAAAGGAGCGTCTAATGGAATTCGACCGCACATATTGAACCGCATGGGAATGCACAAATCCGTCAGCGAACAGGCAGTCTTCCATGGTCACCAGTCCGTCACGCTCAAAGCAGCTTATGTCCCCCGCCTGGTAGTCCTCCATGTTAAGGATGCCATTCCGTTCAACCGTGACCCACCCCGCCGTGCCGCCTTGGTGTGAACCGGTTCCCGCTTGCTGGAGGTTGAGCTGCCCGCCTTGGACGCGCCAGAAGTCATTCGGGTAGGCAATGATTCTTCCGATGAATATATTGACCTGACCGTTGAAGCTTTGTTCCGTTTTGTAGCCGAAACTACGCGTGTAGTCCCCGATGCTGCTGCAGCTTGAACTGGCCCCGATCATGTTGAAGGTCTTTGCGCCGTTCTTGAAAAGATAGCCGTTCTGGGCAAATTCACCGGCAATATCGAGGGCCTGCCCGCCTGAATTGTCTGCCTTGAAGAACGTGTGGGGGCCATGATGGAAGATGCTCGTAAGGGAATAGTCGTCGCACCCGTTCAGTTCAATGCCGGTGCATCCCTCCAATTGCTGGAACCATCTGTAATCTTTACCCAGCGCGGCATAATTGGGTGAAGGAGGTCCAAGCGGCAGCCCTTCGCCGGAAAACGGTTTGATATTCAGATTCTGAATCCGTCCCCCGGAGCAGTGGTTTGCCTGGAAGGCAACTTTGGTCCCCGTAACAAAGCTGCCGTCAACCAGGTGGTTGTTTCCGTTCAGCTCCGCAAACCGGTAGGTGTTACCGCTGTTGCAGTAGATGATGTAGTTATTCGTCCCGTTGCACTGAACCGTGAACGCATAGTCTTTAAAGGGGGGCGCCAGCGTCTGCCGGTTGGGAAAGAACGACAGGTTGCGGATGCCCGAATCGTTGGTCATCACCAGGAAGGGCGTGTCGTTTGCGGCGGGCTCGTAATCGATGAGCAGCAGGCTTTGCATGTTACCCGGCTTAAGATCGGCACGTCTGGACGTGCCGCGCATCTCCACGCCGGAGCCCAGATCGCCCAAGGGTTCGGTCAGGCGATAATCGCCTGCTGGAACCAGCACGATGCCGCCGCCATTGGCTTTCGCCGCGGCCATCGCGTCTTTGAAGGCCTGGGTGTCGTCATGAACCGTGTTTCCCACAGCGCCGAATGCCTTCACATTGAAGAGGTCAGATTTATGGGGTTTACGCACTTTGTTGTAGGTCGCGTCAAATTGCGGCGCTACACGGTCGAACGTCAGATCCTTGAAATCGCCTCCGACAGCTAAGCCGCCGGAATAGCTGCAGTTGACCAGCGTGACGTCATGATTTGGGGCGACAAAGGCATTTCCACCCGTCGTGTTGGTAATGGCACAGGCATTGAGTTCGACGGGCGAAGCATCCGACTGCACGGCCACGACGGAGCCTTCCAGCGTGCTGTGCACGAAATCAATACCGTGCGGTCCTGCCAGGTGTACCGCGTAGGCGCAGTCGGTAATCGAACAACCATAGGCTTCGCCGTGGGGGCGGCCTCCGTCTCCAAGCCCATACAGACCTTTCCAGTAGCCCGAAAAGGTGAAAAACTTAGGCGCGAAAACATCGATGCCTCCCAGGTGATATGCGATGCCATTGCTGCGCATGTACGCTTTGTGTTCGCCGTTCTGTGGCGATCCCGGCAACCTCGACCAGGTCCAGTAATCCGGAGTGAAATTGATGTTTTCAAATCTTGGAACGGCTCCGCTGGCCCCGGCATAGATTCCGATGTTCAGGGGGCTGCCGTAAATGTTCCGCAGAAAAATGAAATTGCTGTTCGGTATGTCGATGCCTTTATACGAATTCACCAAGGTTATGTTCTCTATCGTGGGTTTTCCTTGTACTGAGACAATAGAGGGAGGATACGCAACAGGATTAACGGGATCCTGGTTGGGATACCACACCGTCAGGTCACGAAATACCGTGCGCTCTTGAAGTTTAATGGCGGACAGCGGACCGTACAACGCAAGAATAGTACCATCATAGGGCTCTGTATCCGAAGCCTTGAGTTCCCGCCAGCGGCCGTGCAGCTCGACAGTTGCCGGAACGCTCAATTCACCCTCAATTCGATAGATTCCTTCCGGAACAAACACGGTAGCGGCACCTTCGGATGAGGCGGCATCCAACGCCGCCTGAAAAGCCGCCGTGCAGTCGTTCGATTCGGTGTTTGCCGGCAGGTTGTACACCGGATCGGTCACTGCACAAAACGCCACAATGACATCATCGGACGGAAACCGCGGATCGTCTGCAATCACGCGCCAACCCGCGGTGACCGGCGGTGGCGGCGGTACAAAATTCGCCCATTTAAGCGTCATCGCATTGCGCTCGCTCACAAACTCGGAATCGCTCAGCGCCTGATTGAATATTTTGACCTCGCCGATCAGGCCGTGAAAATAGAGAGCCGAACTGGCCAGGCTGTTCGCATCCCCCAGTTTCAGTGTTTGGCCCCGGCAAAAATCACGCGCGGTCTCGGTGCCGGTTTTTTCAGCGTTGTTCTTCGAATCCCAGAAACGGTACTTCTGCGTGCCGGTGTCGTAGGTGACCCCCATGACAAGGGCATCCCCCGCTTCCGCCTTCAGCCCGCCGGCGGCGTTATAATAGTTGCCCAGTTTCAGTTGAAGCGTGCCATCCGGTTTGATGATCAATCCAAAATTATTAACCAACTCTCGGGTCGCCATGAGAAATTGATCATGGGGAGCGAGTTCAGTCACCTTAAAAGCCACCAAGACCGAAAAACCTGTGCTGCTGGTGCAGTTGAAAATGGAATCGGCCGTCGTCCAATCCATTAACGTCAGCGAATTCCGGCCCAGTCCAAAGTCGAGCCCGCCCAGCCCTGATGGAAAGGGCGATGAAGGGTAAAGCACAGTGCCTTTCAAGGGGGCTGCATCCAAAACTGGACTGCCGGACTGGTCCTCCCAAGAGGTGACTCCGCCCGATGCATTGGTGTGAACACTGCCAGCCACCGATCCATCCAGGTGCTGAACCAGCGACGCCGGCACCGTCAGCGCGGATGCCGCCACAAACGCCAGCAAACAAGTATATCCGGGTTTCATTCTATGCTCCCCTCATCTGGAAAAAACAACAACTCAACTCCCACCTGCCTGAGGCAGCAGGCGCGGGGAGCAGCTCCCCGCGCCCACGCCCACAGGCCTAGTAAGCTATCGATCCGTCATCAATGTACCAGCCCCTCCCTCCGATCTCCCAGGAGGCTGCATCAAAATGGAACTGTAGCACCACCGGCCCCGTGACACTTCCCAACGGCACACTCTTGGAAGTCCATCTGTCGAGGGTCGTTCCGCTCGGTTGAAAGCTGTACACCTTATGGGTCGTACCCCCACCCCCAGCAATCACCTCAAGGCTCATCACGTCGCCACTCGCCGCATCGTAGAGTTGCTTCCACGATAAGTGCGGGCTCCCCTTCACATTGGGCAAGGGAATCTCGGGTGACCTCAACGTGATGTGGGTGCCAGCCGCATAGGCTGCATCCAGATCCGCACCCCAGCAGTTGGTTCCGTTCGCGCCTATCTGAATGGCAAGGTTGGCCCAGACCGGACTGGCCAGGTCGGTAGTAGTCTGAACAGATGCCTTGAGGAGGGGGGCTTTGCGCAGACTGTAGCGGTACTGCCCACTCCCGTTGCTCGTCGGCACCACGCCCACGTCCAGACTGTTGGTGGGAATGCCTCCAAAGGCGTATTCGCCCAGGTTGTTCAGGGCATCCCCGTCGGGATTCTCGGTCAGGCCACCGACGCCGTAAGGCACCGCCCAATTCACATGGAGCGGTAGCAGGATGTCGATGGCATAATAAGCCAAATGTGCGCCGCCGCTCCCAACGCTATTTGCCATGGCAAATTCCATTCCGTTGGTCAGCGTCAGGGCTAATGCCACCGTTCCTTGAGACGGAGTGGCTGCTACAGGAGTGCTGCCTCCACCCTGCGTATATACTCCAACCCGGCTGCCTCCCGATGCCAGCCTGACGAGCTGCACTTCAGCCCCCGTGCTAACCAGAGCCGTATAGGTCACCGGATCCGAACCCAGATCGGCGAGCTGGAATTGATTGGTGGTTCCAAAGGCGCGAGCCCCCGTTGTTCTGGAGTCGATCACGACCACTGGACCCGGGGTCGCCGTAACTTGCGCGCTTTGGGCGGATACACCGCCGCTGGCATCCGTCTGGGAAACGACATAGTCTATGATGGCTAACCATTTTGTTTTCACGTTTTTCACTCTTCTTTATTTCCGGGGGCCGCCGCATTGCCGTCCGCTTCGCTAACAGTCAGTATTTCACCTTCAGCTTGATCAAATCAGACCGTTGATCAGGCTTATCCGCTCACGAGGCTTTCCTGGATGAGTGCTATTTACTGCATTGGTTCAGTTAAGAAAATACCGCTCTTGATATGGGGCGCAAGCATGAGCGTGCCACTTGTTTATCTGTATCGGCCAGACCGAATCTCAGTGGCCGACCACACTAACCCGTCTGGAGTCGAAAAGGAAGGCTTCAGCCTGGCCCACCTTGAGCGGGTCCAAGGGCTGCCAGTTCCGCCGAAAGACCTGAGGATATGCGGCTTCTGCCGCCAACAGGCTCAAGGGGCAGGAACATGAAGCAACACCTCCCATGGATTGAATATGTTCAGCCGAGTATGAAACTGGCCGTTTGCAGCCAAGATCGGTCGCGGGAGGGACCGGAGTTACCCCCGGCCCCCCGCGCAGATCCGAGCGGGCGGGATTACCGCACCCGGCTCTTATCTTGAGTTCTGGCGTTGAAACGCTCCCCTAGACATGGATGACAGATTCTGGCCGGGGGAATCCATCTGTTCACGTGTGTTTGCATGCGGTCCCAGGTTAAGAGTCTATCGGACTTTCAGTGGAAGCGCTTGATTCTCAACGATTGGACATCTTGGATCTAAAAATTAACGTGCTGAATTGCAAGACTTTACAAATATGCAAGCTCCTAAGTCCGACAGACTGTTAGCTCCGCTTGGAACTGCGCAAGCGCATGGATGTTTGGCGGCACGTCGTAGTACGGATAGTGCCCGCTTAGCACACGTCTGAGCCATTCGTCTTGAGCCTGCATCGAATAGTGCCGACGAGCTTGAAGCTCGGCCTTCATTTCCCCGAGCTTAGCCGTCAATAGCGTCAGCGCCCCGGATTATGGGATTCCGCAGCTCAATACCTCGCCTGCATCTGCCCTTATCAACACTTCGTGGCGTGCCTCGCGGCCCGCCCCGCATGACTCAGGGTCAGGATGATCGGCTGCATCTTTTCTGTTTGACAGTTTCATTCATCACTTCCAGCCAGTTTTCTGGCGCATCTATGCGTATCGCAAGGCGCCTTTGACAATTTTAGTGTTTTGCGGGTGTGGTTACGGTCGTAGAGGCCAGAGCGAGTATGGCTCTGAGAATTATGAAGCTTTGCGGAGGAGCGGCTGAGCGGGTTTGCCCCAGACGGCCGGAAGCAGGTCGGGCACTTTTGGGCTGGTCATCTGAGGCAGGCGGGTCAGCACATCCTTGAGGCATGCGTGGGGATCAAGGCCGCGGCCTCGTAATCCACCAAGAACTGCTCGTTGCCAAAACTGCAGTGCGCCCGCACCAGCGCGGGCCGCGAGTTCGCCGGCAGTTGTTCCCACCACGGCCAAAATGTCTGGCTCACCGCCCAAATGCGAAATTTTGCGGCCGGCGCCACCACCACATCCAGCGCCGGTCGCAACCGCGAAATAAAAAAGGTGTGATTCCAAAAACGGCAGTTGAAATTCAAAAACCACAGAAAGTCGTTGGCAGCGTTGAGAATCCGACTGCTTCGCAGTTCACCCGTTCGGTGACAAGGCGCGCATCCACAATTACTTGCAAACGAAGGTCGGCACCGCCTTTGGCACAGTCCCACTGCCGAGGTTGGGTTCACTCTGGCCGATAGAGATAAACAAATGGCGCGCCCATGCATGGCACTGTCACTCGGAATTCATATATTTTTTCTATGAACACCAATCATCATAGGACATCCCATGGAGGGCAGTGCCATCTATGAATTTATCCTAAGGAACCTCATCATGAGAGCTGAAACTTCACGGGCTGTAAGACATCGGGGGAGTGGCGCCTTTACACTGATCGAACTACTGGTTGTCATAGCCATCATCGCCATCCTCGCGGCGATGTTGTTGCCGGCGCTGAGCAAGGCGAAGCTCAAGGCCACCATGGCGAGCTGTTTGAACAATCAAAAGCAACTGGCGCTGGCTTGGACGATGTATGCTGATGACAACAATGATGTGATGCTGGGCCCCGGCTACAATGGCGCGGGTATTTACAAGCCGACGGACATCAGGGATGGCACGCCGACTTCAATCGCGGAACAACTAACGATAGACCAGATCAGGACGACCTCGCCGCTTTGGCGCTATGCGAATAGTGCCGGAACCTATCATTGTCCTGGCGATCTGCGGTATCGCAATCTCACCGTAGGAACCGGTTGGGCCTATGTCAGCTATTCCCGAGCGGATGGTATGAGCGGTGGAGGATGGAGAGACCAGGTTCCGTTCAGGAAGCTGGGGCAGGTGGGATCTCCGTCAAAAAGCATGGTCTTTATTGAGGAAGCTGATCCGCGCGGTCACAACAGCGGGACTTGGGTTATGGAATCCACCAGATGGGTGGATCCCTTTGCCGTCTTTCATGGAGCGGTCAGCTCGTTATCCTTTGCTGATGGGCACGCAGAGTCCCATAAGTGGCTCGATGGAGGCACCATCAAGGCCGCCACTGATTCGGCCAGAGGAGTGAGGAGCTTCTACTGGGCTGGTGGCGGCAAGAACAACCTGGATTTTGTCTGGGCATGGGATCACTACCGCTTTGCGACCTGGGCCCCGTTACTTTGAGTGTCGACTTGACGTACAAGCGGACGGGGCCAAAGCGGCCCGCCGATGCGCCCGCGTTGGCGGGCCGCTCCCGAGTGCCAACGCTGGTCCGAAGCAAGCCAGAGGGCCGCCTTAATGCCGTGCCCGAGAATTGGTCCCAGAGCACGGTGATCACCAACCGCTACAAGCTGGGCGCTTGGATTGATCCCACGCCAAGGCATGCGGATCGCGAATTTCCCAAGAAAACTGCGGACCAGATTTTCGACCGCGAGAAGGACCCGCAGGAGCTGGTCAATCTGGCGGGCAAATCGGAATACGCCGCCGTCGAAGCCCGGTTGCGCGCTTATCTGGCTGAAGGGGGCGCCCGGGGACCCCACAGAAAGGCAAGCAGGCGCTTGCCGCCCAGCCTCCCAAAGCGAAGCCGAAAGCTCCGAAATCCGGATAGCGCTCCACTTGCTGTTTTTGAATGAGACGCGCGGCAGCAAACGCTGGCCCATACCCGCTTTCGGGTATTGTCAGGAAAGACAATTTCGGTTCAAATACTGCATGTAATGAACACCACTCGAACCCAATCGAGAGCGGAGTTTGATGGGAACATCCGCGTGTTGGGCGGTGTCAATTCGATGGCCGGACCGGCTGGGAACGGCCCATGCCCGCACCGTGCTCGACCCCAACAAACAGTCCCCCCGTCCCGCGAGAATTAAAAGAGAGAAAGCAGAGCAATCATGAAAAGAACCATTGCCCAATTCATCCAAACCCTGCTGGCGCTCGCCGCGCCGGCTTTGTTGTGCTGCGTGGCGCATACCGCCTCCGCGGCTTCCATCGGCACCCCGACCTATACCACCTACGCCAACGACGGCCTCACCACGAATGACCTCACGAACCTTCGCCAGAATGGTTTTCCTCTTGGCCAGAATGGTGCCCTCGACTGGCAGATTTATGGCGGCATGGGTAACAACCCAGTAGTCGGACTCAATCCCGTCGCGGTAATCCGCAATAAGGCCGGTGGCGGCAGCATTATCAACTTGGGAATGTATTACACCACGACGAATGCTGTCATCAGTGAGAGCACAGCCACCAGGTCACAAGGAAGATTTGCCTGGAGCGACGGGGCGGCGCCGAACACCTCAGCCGCGGATTTTAACCCCTCCGAGTCTTGGAATAGCTTCAAAAGCACCAGCGCCACAGTGGCGTATGGTACACATTACGAAACCTTCCAGTTTGTGCCGGGAGACACCAACCCGCACACCATTTATCTTTTCGGTTATTACAACAACAACCAACTTTTCACTCTACAGTTCGAGACCAGTCTCGCCGGCGTCGCCTCTCCCCCGACACTCAATCCCCCTACTGGCGCGGGCAATTTCATTTACAGCGTTACTTTCCAAGCGGACAATCCCACAGATGCGCTGGAGGTGAAGTTCACCTTTAACAAAGCCGGCACTGCGGGCACCCTGTGCATGGTGGGTATCCAAGCAGCCGCCATTGAAAAATATGTCCCGCCGGTCGTCACTTGGACGGGCGCAGTGAACAGCAACTGGGATACCTCGACCGCCAATTGGAGCTCCGGAACCTACGCGGATGGGGCAACCGGTGTGCAGTTTGACGACACGGCTTACTTGTTCGATGTGAATGTGAGTGCCACGGTTAACCCCCTTAGTGTTTATGTCACTAACGATCTGAATGATTACTTCATTGGCGGGTCACCGATCGCCGGCTCCGGCGTTCTGACTAAGACGGGCTCCAGAGGGTTGACGCTCGCCGGAGCCAATACCTTTTCCGGCGGGGTGGAACTCATGGCCGGCACCCTTCGACTGGGCGCTTCGGAGAGCATTCCGGACGGCGCAGGCAAGGGTGGTCTGACCATGTCCACCAATTCAACGCTGGACTTGAACGGCTACAACGAAACGCTGAACAGCTTAAGTGGTGATGGCACGATTGACAACGTCGCCGGCGGCGGCAGTTCGACCCTGGTGGTGGGCAACCATGACGCCACGAGTGCGTTCAGCGGCACGATTAAAAACAGCAGCGGCACCGTCAGCCTCGTCAAGATCGGCACCAACAGCCTGACCCTTTCGGGAACGAACAGCACTTTCTCCGGTGGCGTGACGCTCAACGCCGGAAGACTCAACATCAACCATGCTGGTGCTCTGGGAACCGGTCCGCTGACCATTGCCGCCAGCGACGTGCAATTGGGCAACACGAGCGGCGGCGCGGTCACCTTGACGACCACCAACAACCAGAATTGGAACGCGGATTTCACCTTTGCGGGCAATAATAACCTCAATTTGGGCCCCGGAGCGGTCACGATGAACGCCAGTCGGACGGTGACCGTCAGCGCCAACATTTTGACGGTGGGTGGCCCGATTGCTGGGAGCGGCTTCGGCCTGACCAAGAACGGCGTCGGCCAGTTGCAGATCAACTCCTCGAACACCTTTAACGGCCCCATCCAGGTCAATGCGGGCTCCCTTCAACTGTCAACGGCTCACTTGGGCGGCGGGTCGGTGACCTTGGCCGACAGCGCCAACCTGCAAATCAACAAGAGTTCCGTCGGCGCGACGTTGAATCTTTCGGGGCTCACGTTGGGCGCCACAGCCGGCACGACCAATGTCCTAACGCTCAACTTCGGCACGAACGCCAATCCGACGACGGCCCTGATTACGTCGGGGGCGCTGACACCCAACAGCACCGTGACCATCAACATCACCGGCAGCGGTTTGTCCACGGGCCAGTTCCCGCTCATCAGCTACAGCGGGAGCATTGGCGGGGCGGGTTTTGCCGCCTTCCAATTGGGGACGCTGCCCTATCCAACGTTCGTGGCGACGCTGGTGGACAACAGCGCCAATCAGTCAGTGGACCTCAACATCATTGAGGCGGGGGGTCCGCCCAAAATCTGGGTGGGCGGCGTAGATGGCAATTGGGACATTGACACCACGACCAACTGGCTGGACGCGGTCTTCCAAGTGCCGGCGACCTATACCGAAACCACCATCTCGGGAGACGCGGTGCGGTTTGACGACACGGCCAGCAACACGACGGTGAACGTGGTTGCGCCGGTCAAGCCCTCAAGCGTTACGGTCAACAACAGCAATTTGAATTACACAATCGGCGGCGCAGCCATCACCAAGGGGGGCTTGACCAAGCAAGGGAGCGCTTCCCTGACCCTGACGGGGAACAACACGTTCACCAACAATTCCACCCTGCAAGGGGGAACGGTTTACCTGGGGGCCGATGGCGCGCTGGGCGCCGGGCAGGTTAGTTTGTCGGGAAGCACGGTGTCGTCGGATGGCGCCACCGCGCGGTCGGTGACCAATGCTTTGTTGGTGACGGCCGATACAACCTTCGGTGACGGGGGAGCGGGCACCGGCAACCTGACCTTCTCCGGGCCGGTGAACTGGGGTGGGGGCACCAGAGTGTTGGTCGCCAATGTGGATGTGCTGATGAGCGGAGGCTCGTCCAACGGCTTGATGAACAAGGCGGGGTCCAACACGATCACGCTCGAGGGGATACACAACATGGCGGGGAGTTTCTTCAACATCCTCAACGGCACGCTGCGGTTGAACGGCGCCTGGATGACCAATAACAGCTCCAACTTGCGTGTGACGGTCAACCAGACGAATGGCACCGCGCGTCTGATCATTGACGGTGGGGGCTTTGTCTGCACCAACAGCGGCACGGAACTGCGTCTTGGCTACAATGCCTTTGGCAATAGCACCCAAGGCGGTTTGGACTCGGGGGCCACCAACATTCTGGATGTGAATGGATTGCTCGAGTTGTCCGGGGGCGGCGGGATTACCATGGGCCGGTCCGCCGCCTGGTCGGAGCTGAATTTGCTCACCAACGGCCACATGCGGGTGGGTTACATTCACGATAGCAACATTAGCGGCAACCGGTGTCCCGCCCAGGTCAATTTCAATGGTGGGACGTTGGAGGCGACGACGAGTTCGACCAGTTTCGTGAGCGGCGTGGATGCCAATTTCTTCGTACACATCCTTGCCGGGGGCGTGACGATTGATTCGGCCGGTTTCGACCTCACCATTCCTGAGGCGTTACAGCAAGGGCCGATGGGCAGCACGGGTGGCCTGACCAAGATTGGCAACGGCACGCTCACTTTGAGCGGTGCCAACACCTATACCGGCGCGACGGTGGTCAACCAGGGCAAGCTGGTCATCTCGACCGCCTCGACCGGCGGCGGGGCGATCACCGTTAACAATGGCGCCAGCCTGGGCATTACTGTGGCCACGCAAGGCGCGTCCTTGCCCGCCTCGGACGCAACTTTGGGGACGACCGCGACCCATGACGGGATGCTGGACATCAACCTTGGTGTCTATTCTCTGGATTCCTACAATGCGCCCCTCAACCTTACCGGCAACCTGTCGGCCAGCGGTACCAACACCATCAATATCACGGCAACAAATGGCCTTTATTTGGGGCAATATCCGCTGATCAAGTATGCGGGCAGCCTGGCGCCCGGCGCGTTTGGCGCCTTCAAGTTGGGAACTCTGCCACCGAACACCGGGGGGGTATTGGTGAACAATACGGCCAATCGGTCAATTGACCTACACGTGACCTCCGGCCTGCAAGCGCCCCTGCTGTGGTCTGGCATTGTAAACAATTTCTGGGACATCAACGGCACCTCCAACTGGATAAACAACGTGGACTATTCTCAATCCGTTTATCGTGAGCTTGGCGGGATTGGGCCGGCGGTGACGTTTGACGACAATGCCCTCAGCTACACGGTGAACATCCTGACGCCGGTGAGTCCCAGCAGCGTAACGGTCAGCGCATTCTTTAACGACTATACCATCGGCGGTTTGCCTATCGCTGGCGCTGGAAAGTTGACCAAGTCTGGCACTGGCGCGCTGGTTTTGACCAGCTCGAACAGTTATTCCGGCGGCACCACCGTCTCGCAGGGCACAGTGCAACTGGGCGCCAGCGGAGCGCTCGGGAGCGGTCTGCTGACCCTGAGCGGCGGGTTGTTGACATCCGATTCCGTGACGCCGCGGACCAACCTGCTGGCCGGCGTGAGTATCACCACCGGGACGATACTGGGCGATACGGTTAATACCGGTCGGCTGAATTTGGGCGGCACGGTGAATTGGAACAATGGGACGAGGGCGCTGACGATTAACAGCGACGTCGTCTTGAGCGGCGGTTCGACCAACGGCAGCTTCTCCAAGACCGGGCCGGGGGTTCTGACGCTGCAGGGTAGTCATTACTTCAGCAGGTTGGTTGACGTGTTTCTGGGCGACCTGGTGCTCGACGGCGTGGCGGCAACCAGCACCGCGGGCAACAATATTCGAGTGAACTGCAATGTGGCGTATAGCCAGGCCCGCCTGGTCTTGACCAACGGCGCGAGCTTTGTCAACACGGTCGGCAGCCCGCTTTATGTCGGCCTTTCGGGGGCCGATACGACCTCAACCAATATCCTGGATTTGGCGGGTCGCCTGGCGACAAGCCCGGGAGCCGTCGCCTATTTGGGCGCCAGTTGCGCGCTGGGCGAGGTCAATCTGCTCAGCGGCGGCGTGTTGGAGGTCGGCGGCGTCCAACCGGGCAATGATCCCTCCTTCAACGGCGAGAGCCGGCTGAACTTCAACGGTGGCGCGTTGCGAGCGAACGCCAATTCGACGACGTTCCTCACTGGGTTGAGCAACGTGTTCGTGCTGAATGGCGGGGCAATCATTGACTCCTCGAACTACAGCATCACCGTGACCCAGCCGTTGCTCTCCGGTGGCAGCGGCGGCCTGACCAAGATCGGGACCGGGACCCTCACGCTGAATGGCGTGAACACTTACACGAACACGACGCTGGTCAGCGCCGGCACTCTGGCGGGCACGGGCACGATTGCCGGGCCGGTGAGCGTGGCCGCCAGCGGCACGCTGGCCCCGGGTAACGGCATCGGCACGCTGACCATCAACAATACCCTCAGTCTGGCTGGTTCGGTCCTGGCGGAAGTCAGCTTGGACGGCGCGGTGACCAACAACGACCGGGTCAGCGGACTTGTTTCGGTTGCCTATGGTGGCACGCTGGTGATCACCAATGTCGGCGCGACGCCCCTGACTGCGGGTGTGCAGTTCCCTCTCTTCAGCGCCGCGGCGCCGGGGACGGGCAACTTCTCCAGCATCATCGTGCTGCCGGACGCCGGCTTGACCGGCACGTTCGATGCCGCGAGTGGCATCGTCACTTTGGTTAACGCGGCGGTGCCGCCGACCCTGACCTACAGGAACCTGGGCGACAGCCTGGAGTTCAGTTGGGCGGGCGGGGGCACCTTGCAGGTGCAAACCAATGCCTTGAGCGTGGGCCTGAAACCGGCCGAGACCAACTGGGTGGATTATCCCGGTGGCAGCCCGGTGACCGTGCCCATCATCAAGACCAATCCCACGGTGTTCTTCCGTGTGAAACAGTGAGGTTGGACAGATAGGTTGAGGGCGGGGACCTCATGGGTTGACGTCCCCGCCCTTTCCGAAACGATGAAATGGGGAGATGCAAACGATGCGAGAAGAAGCGGGAAACTCCGGTAGGTGCAGCCTGTGCGGCTTCACCTTGATCGAACTGCTGGTGGTGATTGCCATTATTGCCATCCTCGCGGCGATGCTTTTGCCGGCTTTGAGCAAGGCCAAGGCCAAGGCGGAGGCCGCCAACTGCCTTAGCAACGAAAAGCAGATTGGGTTGGCATTCCGCCTTTACGCCAATGACTATAACGACTACCTGCCGCGGGTAAACAGAGCGACCAAGGCCGGTGTCATTATCATTGATGACTGGCAGGTCGAGATCAAACCTTACATGAGCGACCGCGCGCGAGGTGTGGGAACCTCCGGCGGCGCCTTCCTGTGTCCCAGTACGGCCAAGCTCATTGATACGACGCGTGACATAGGCTACGCCGCCAACCACCATCTCAACTGGCTCAACGACCAAACGCCGCTTCCCCATGACCCAGCCGACGGGACCTGCCCGCAGCGCAAACTCAGCCAGGTCACCCGGCCCTCGGAAGCGATCTTGTTTGGCGATTGCACATTGAAGGGGTTGGATAAGCACAACCCCTGGAAATGGCTCGGTTGTGAGAAGACGTGGCCGGGCATCGTTCAGGATGGCAACGGGGGGGTACTCCGTGGCCCTGTGCATTCCCTACGGGGGAATTGTGGGTTTGCCGATGGTCATGTTGCCGGGTTGCGGCTCAACGTCATGACGAACCGCTGCTCTGCGCATGGCGGCGGGCCCGGCAACGGCAATATTTGGGATTTGAGCCGATAAACAGAGTATAGACCTGTTCAATAGACGTATTGATCCAGACTACCCTCCCGGCGCGGCGCGGACCGAGGCGATTGGCCCCAACCAAGGCGCCTCCGGTTGCCGCGCGCGCAAGGCGGGGAATCTGAGCCTGCCGCTGACCAACTGGAGCCGCTTCGTGCTGCTGCCTTCTCTGGCCGTGGCGATGCTCGGCCTTGCGAATCTCGCCTCCGCAGCGTCCATCGGCGCCCCGACCTTTACCGGTTATGACGTAACCAACACCGTTGATTTGTCAGCGGTGGGCAGGTCCGATTGGCGGCTTTATGGCTCGGATCTCGGCCCGACCCAGACTCCCAGTCAACAGCATGCCCGGGGTGCCAGTATCACCATGCTGCCTCCGGTGACGACGGCCCCCTGCACCTCGGATAACACCCACATCAGCCGGTCCACCGCGACGTTTAGTTGGACCGATGGCTTGCCCCAACCAGTCGGCTTGGCGGTTGACCCTTACGACAATGGGTGGACCTATGCCAACGCGGCCGAGGCTGCCTATTACGCGAATTATGAGACCATGACCTTTTTGCCCGGAGACACGAACCTGCATACGATTCACCTCTACGGCTATCTCAACAACAATAATTCGGGTGTCACATTTCAATTCTCGAATTCCCTCGCTGGGGCCAGCTCGGTAGTCTCCACCTTCTCGCCTTCGGTGGGTGCTTGGGACTACAGTGTCTCGTTTCAGGCAAACAACCCCACCGATATTTTCACGGTGGTATTCACCTTCCAGAAGATCGGCCCCACCGCCACCGCCAAGAGGATGGGAATTCAGGCGGCGGCCATGGACGGTGAGCCACTCAAGCCGACGCTGGAATGGCGCGTGATCAAGGAAGACCTCGCCTACCCGACCGAGGACCTCATGGTCGCGCTTTGTGCCGTGACCGATCCGTATTTCCAACTGCCAGCCGATCCGGCGAATACGGACTGCACAGCGGCGTTTCAGGCGGCAGTGGACTTTGCGAGCGAGGCGGGCGGCGGCATCGTGTTTGTCCCGGCCGGCCAATACCGCCTGGACGGAACGCTGCAAATCGCCAGCGGAGTTACCCTGCGCGGCCGCTGGCGGGACATCACCGCCTCGGAGCCGGCCGGGGGAACGATCCTTAAAGTATATTCCGGACGGGGCAATGCCAGCGGCACCGCATTCATAAGCGGAGGCGGCGGCTCGGGCGTGAGGGATTTGACGTTTTGGTATCCGCTTCAAGACCCGACTAATATCGTGCCGTATCCCTTCGCGATTGCAGGTCCTCAAACCGTTGAGCATATCACTTTCGTCAACGCCTATCAGGGCATCAATTTCGCCAACGCCTCAATGTGTCATGTCAGCAACATCAAGGGAACTGTCCTGCATTATGGATTCTACGCCGATCAAAGTGCGGCCATCTCCCGTTTTGAAAAGATTGATTTCGGACCCGAGTATTGGGAGTGGGCCGATCTGCCGGATGCCACGCCAGTTAGTACGGCCTACCGGAACTTCATGCTGACGAATGGCACGGGCATTGATATACGCGACATGGACGGTTTCCATCTTTGGGATTGCCGTGTGCGCGGCATGCAGACCGGTTTGCTCTTCGCCTTGTCGCCGATCAATGGAGCCGGCCCCTCGGGCGGGTATGTTTCCGGGCTGGACCTTCGGGACTGCGTGGTGGGGTTCGATTATGCCGCTGGCGGAATGACTCTGATCAACAGCTATCTGGAGGGAACCGACACAGCCATAAAGAAAGTGAACGGTCTGACCTGCACCGGCTGCACAATAAAAGGGGGGAACGCCGCAGTGGCTGGCAACTCGGGGATTAATGCCCTCCTGACGAAGTTCGACGGGTTGGTGAATATTACCAATGGGAGCGTTAAGTTGGTTGGCTGTAATTTTACGAACACGGGAACGGATGTGATCCTGGGCAGTTCCGTTGATTTCGTTCAAATGGTGGGCTGCAGCTTTGCCGACGGTCCGGGCATTGTTGATAATTCGCCGGGTTCGATAACCAAAATAATCAATCACAACCCCATCGCCGGCTACTCCGTTCCTCCGGTTCTGCCTTCGAAAGATCTGAGCATTGTCCGCAAGCCCTACAAAACGAACCTTTTTGACATTACCCATTACGGAGCCTCTCCCGGCGACGGCCAGGACGACAGCGCGGCGTTTGCAGCGGCGGTGGCGGCGGCCAACGCCAACGGCGGGGGGATCGTCTTTGTGCCGAATGGCATCTTTGAGGTGGCCGGTTCCTACACACTGGCACCCGGCGTGGAATTGCGCGGCAGCCGCGGCAGTTTGCGCGGCGCCACCATGGACCAGCCCGGAAGCCTGCTCCAAGTTAGCGGCAATGAGGGCAATCCGAACGCTTCCGCCTTCCTGAATTTAAGCGCCAACTGCGGCGTTCGCGGGATGGCGTTTCATTACAACAACCAACGGGCTGACATGCTTTATCCCGAGACAATTATTCCCTATCCTTTCACCATACGTGCCACCGGCAGCAATACTTACATTTCAGAGACATTCATGAGCAATCCCTACCAGGGAATCCATTTCTACCGGGCCGACAATCATCTGGTGGAAGATTGTAACTTCGGCGGACTCAACAACACGATTCTGATCGAGGAATGCCAGAACGGGCGAATTGGAAAGTTTCATCTCAAGCCGGATTTTTGGAGAGACACTGATATTGGAAACCATCCGGTGGGCGGAGCAGACGACGTGGACTGGTATACCGGCAGGCATCTGACCTCGATCTGGCTGAAGCATTCGACCAACGAGATGGTTTACAGTATTTTCAACCATTGCTCGCATAACTTCATGCGGGTGGACAACTCTTCCGGTCTGGGGGACAAGGTCGGCGGCGAGGTGCTTCAGGGCGGATACCGTTTTTCAGGCGGCAAGGACTTTGCGCTTGTCTTTCCCAATCCGCTCCACAACCAATGGGGAGACGGTTCGGGCATGTTCAGCTTTTGGCTTGAGACCAATTATACCGGCACCGTAACCGTATGGCATGGCGGGATCGCCGGGACTCCGGGTAGGGCGTTGTGGATCCAATCGGGCACCTTGGACGGCACTCAATTCAGCTTTCCGAGCTGGTCACAACGCGGCAATGAGGGCATTCAAGTTGATTCTGGCGGGGTCTTAAACTTGAAGATGACCGGGCTGGGTCTTAGTTTTGGGAGTTTGGTAACCAGCCTTGCGCCGGGTGCCACGTTCTCATGGCAGGACTCAAGCAGCGCCATACCAAACGCAATGCTCCGCCATCCAGGCGTTTCTCTGGCGCGGGATGTTTACAGCAGCGCCTATATCTCAACGTGGACTGGCAGCGGTCAGATTTTCAATGATGGAATGATCCTCAATCCAACGAATCTTTCGATTGAGGACTCCCCAATAAGCGGTGGCTATAAAATGATCAAGGGAGCCCGCACCACAGACGGCGATTACCAGGTCAACGTCGTGGACTTTGACTTTACGAACGGAATCTCCAACGTGGACATCAAAACCTACTGGAGGGTTGACACTGATTGCACGATCAAGATCTTCTATAATTCGATTGCGGGAGCCAACAAACTGGGCAAAACCGCAATTTTCACCAATGGCGCGGCAGCGCCGAATTATCAGTCAGTCAACTTCAGCGTCAGTGATGCCAAGTTCACGGGTAGCAACGATATTGTCATCACCATCACCGGCGCCTCGCCTCTGTTCAATTACGTCAACGTGTTCCGTGACGTCACTTCGGTCCCAATTTTCCTACCTGCGATCGCCGCTCAACCCGTCAGCCGCACCAATAATGCCGGCACGCTGGCAACGTTCACTGTAACGGCGACCGGCACCTCGCCGTTGAGTTACCAGTGGCACAAGGAGAGCTTCCCGCTGAGCAATGGCGGGAATGTTTCAGGCGCGACCGGCGCCATGCTGAGCCTGAGCAATGTGAGCCAGTCCGACGCGGCGAGTTACTCAGTGGTAATCAGCAACAAGGGGGGTACCGCCACCAGTGTGGCGGCGACTTTGACAGTGATTGACCCACCTCCGCCGCAGCTCACCAGCATTAGTCTGGCTGGTGCGAACGCATTGGTGCTGCAAGGCGCGGGAGGCCCCGCCTACGGCGGCGCTTACTACTGGCTGCGCTGCACGACCAACCTGTCATCGCCGCTTACCAACTGGAGCGTGATGACCACCAATGCATTCGACTTAAATGGCAATTTCAGCAATCAAATTCCGGTGACGCCTGGAACGCCGCAAATGTTCTACCGGCTTGAACTTCCATAAATTAATAGTGAAACAGTACTCCGAGTTAAATTTAGAAAAAATAAAACGCCTCTTGGCGAGAAATACGGTTCTATGAACACCCCATGCCGCTGCCAGAACATCTGCTCCTGCCGGTAGAAGGGCAGATGGTCACAGTATTTGCCGACCAACAACTGCGCCAACAGACCCGGCGCGGCCAGGCTGTGCTCGGCCACTTGCGCGGGCGCGGGCGCCACCACCGGCGGCAACGCGCGCTCATCCCGGCGCACATATTTGGGCCGGACCGTCTCCTGCCAGAAGAACTTGCCCGGCTGATAATCCAGAAGCCGGCTCACCTCCTGCCCAATGCACTTCCATGGCTCAGGCTGGGCCTGGACCACCTCGGGCTCGATCACCTGGCGCACCACCTCCAGGTTCTCCGGGGTACGAATACGGCGGGGACCCGGGCGGGCCGGGCGCGGGCTGGGCCGCGCCGGAGGCTCTTTCTCCTCGGGCCGTTCCCCGCTCTGCTCGCCCAGGCCGCTCAAGAGCAGTTCCAGTTGGGCCGCGTTGAGCTGCTCGCTTTTCTTACCGAAGAAGCGCCGGGCCAAGGCATCGAGCTTCTGGCGCAGGATCGTGTTCTCGCGCCGGCTCTGCTCCAGGGCTTCCCGCAACACCGCAACCTCTTCGCGCAGCTCGCGCAACTGGGTCTGGAGGGTTGCAGGTGTCATTATATGACATACTCAGACTCATAAGATCATAAAGTGTTCAATTTTCCTCTGACTTTTTTCCGGCGGGGCGTTTTTTACGTCGCGCTCTCGTACCACGCGCGCCGCGCCCCGTCTTTCAAGTCCACCCCATCCAGCAACAACTGCAAAGCCTGCGGGGCCAAGCGCAGCTTGGCTTGAGGTTCCCCGGCGCTCTGCGGCCAGTGAAAGGTGCCCTGTTCCAGCCGCTTGGACAGCACGCACACGCCGGTGCCGTCGAAGTAGAGCAGCTTGACCCGGTTGTGGCACCCAACGACATTCAACATACCGATTCGGCACCGTAATCCTCGCGTACCCCTGGCATCCACTGCACGGACGGCAGTTGCCGGTAGTCCGGCGAAGGGGACGGAGAGGTGCCGAGGTCATTGACGTAGAGGTTCGACCGGGTGTTTCACGAGAGCTGCCTGCGTGGATGAGCGACGAAGCGGCCTGTGCGGCCATGTCCTTGGGGCCGGCACAGGTGTCGGTAGCAGCGCTCAACGAATTACGAGCGGTTCTATCGCAGTGCTCGACACCCTCATCGCTCTTGGAATCATCGGATGAAAAACGAAAGGAGAAATCCGATGAAACGATCACCAAAGACGGCCAGCGGGCAGTTCACTCTGGCCCTTCACCGAGATCCAAGTCCACCTCTCGACAAACCAAGGAACGAGGAACTGCTGAAAGCGCTGGCGGATCTGATGCTGGAAGCACTCGGAGGGGAATCTGGCGAGAACCAAGGCGGAAAGGAGGCAAGCGATGAATCCAAAGATCACGCCTGAGCACCTCCGTCGTGGCGCGATTGTTTACGTGCGTCAGTCGACCATCGGACAAGTGGTGGAGCACACCGAGAGCAAGCGCCGTCAGTACGCGCTGGCGGACTCGGCCCGGGAACTGGGCTTCGTGTCCGTGTCGGTCATCGACGATGATTTGGGCCGGTCCGGCTCGGGCCTGGTCGAGCGTCCTGGCTTTCAGAAACTGGTCGCGGCTGTCTGTGGCGGCTCCGTTGGTTCCATCTTCTGCATCGAGGCCTCTCGCCTGGCCCGGAACGGGCGCGACTGGCACCACCTCATCGACCTCTGCGCGTTAGTCAACACCTTGGTCATCGATGGCGATGGCATTTACGATCCTCGGCTGATCAATGATCGACTTCTGCTCGGGCTCAAAGGAACGATGTCCGAGTACGAACTGAGTTTACTGCGTCAGCGGGGGCTTGCGGCAAGGGACGCAAAGGCCCGGCGCGGTGAACTACGCTTCGCGTTGCCGCCGGGCTATTGTTGGGATGAATTGGGGCGGATCGAAATCGATCCCGACGAGCGGGTCTCGGAGGCGATCCGGCTTCTTTTCCGCAAGTTCCAAGAACTGGGAAGTGCGCGCCAAGTCTTCCTTTGGGCGAGAGAAACCAAAGTGAAGCTGCCAGTTCTTCGGCAAGGTCCGACGGGTTCTTGGATCGAATGGCGGGACCCTGCGTATCATACTGTAGTCCAGGTGCTGAAACACCCAATGTACGCAGGGGCATACGTGTTTGGCCGGACGACTCAGCGCACTCAGGTCATCGACGGACGAGCCCGCAAGAGCATGGGGCACCACAAGGCCATGGAGGCTTGGAATGTTTTGATTCGCGACCACCATCCAGGCTACATCACATGGGAGCAGTTCGAAGCCAATCAGAAGATGCTGAACGAGAACGCGCACATGCAGAAGAGGGCGGCCCGCAAATCCGCCCGAGGCGGCCGGGCCTTGTTGACCGGCTTGGTGCGGTGCGGGCGATGCGGACGGATGATGCGCGTTTTTTACGGCATGAGGTCCGGCCACGCACACCGGTATCAATGTCGCGGCGACGCGCAGGCTGAGTACAACGGAATGTGTTTGGGCGTGGGCGGCGTTCGCGTTGACCGTGCCGTAGCAGGCCAGATCCTGGAGGCGGTGTCCCGCCACGCTGTGGAGGCAGCACTCCGGGCTCTCCAGCAAGTTGCCCATGCGGATGCCGACGTCCGGAAGTCCTTGGAGAAAGAACTGGAGCAAGCCCGCTATGAGGCGTCGCTGGCCGCTCGCCGCCATGCAGCAGTGGATCCCGACAAACGGCTCGTGGCGCGCGAACTGGAGGCACGCTGGAACGCGGCTCTCTCTCACGGTGCCGAAATTGAATCAAGGATAGCCCGGATCGATGCCGCTGCCACGAGTCGACCGCCGGTCGACCGCGCCGCGCTATTGGCACTGGCGCACGATCTGCCAGCAGCGTGGAATGCTCCGAGCACCAATGATCGCACGAAGCAACGGCTCACGCGTATCCTGATCCAGGAAGTGGTCATTGATCAGAAGGATGACGCGAAGGAGGTGATCCTGACGATCCACTGGACCGGCGGACGTCACACCGAAATCCACGTCTCTCGCATCAGCACGGGTCGGTATCCTGAAGATCGGCATCCAAGTCCGGTCGAAGTCATCCGTAATCTGGGGGGCCAGTGGCCAGATCGCGAGTTGGCCGTAACCATGAATCGGATGCGATGCCGATCCACGGACGGCGGCACCTGGACGGCCATCCGCGTTCGCGAGTTACGCGAACGAATGGGAATCGCGCCCTTCGATTCCACTCACGCTCGCGAGAAGACGATCAGCGTCGATGAAACGGCGCGCAGGTTACAGATCTGCGTGGGATCGGTTCTTCGACTCATTCGGGAAGGGATCTTGCCAGCGGAGCAACTCATGCCGTCGGCACCGTGGCAGGTCCCCGTGGCCGCCTTGGAAAGTGAGTCTGTCAGGATAGGCGTGCGAGCGATAGTCGAACGCCGACCGCGGAACTTTCGCGTTTTACAGAACGAAAGGACACTGAGGCTTCCTGGCTTTCCTTAAGAGAGATGCATTATGAAATACGCTCCTGCCGCCGGTTGCCGAAGACAAAGAGCGCCCCGCTCCTGGGATCCTCCCCGAGGCGTTCTTGCGCCGCGGCCCACAGCCCG
>CAZEQV010000004.1:20059-34613 GCA_964514435.1 uncultured Verrucomicrobiota bacterium | reverse complement strand
AGATCACCGTCAAGAAGACCGACGAAGGCGTCAGTTGGGGCAGCGTCCACTGGCAATACCTCGAAGACATGACGAAGGTCACACCCTACGAAGGCACGCCGTTGAAGTTGAAGAAGACGCTCTACCGGAAGGACACCACCAAGGCCGGTCAGGTCTTGGAGCCGGTCAAGGGACCGTTGGCGGTCGGCGATGAGTTAGTGTGCCGGATCGAACTGCGCGTGGATCGTGACATGGAATACGTCCACCTCAAAGACCAGCGTGGCAGCGGCACCGAGCCGGTAAACGTGCTGAGCCAGACGAAGTTCCAGGACGGCCTCGCCTACTACGAGGGCACCCGTGACACCGCCAGCCACTTCTTCATCCACTACCTGCCCAAGGGCGTGTACGTATTCGAGTACAGCGTCCGCGTCCAGTTGAAAGGCAAGTACCAGACCGGCATCGCCAGCATCCAGTGCATGTACGCCCCCGAGTTCAACTCGCATTCGGAGAGCTTCGACTTGGAGGTGAAGTAGGCCACAGCCAAGTGGAGGGACGCGCTCTGTCGCGTCCATCAGCCGTGCCGGCAGAAGAAGGAGTTGACAACAGGGGGGGGGGGGGCTGTTATCAGGTGTCTCCTCAAACCAAACGAGGAGATGCGAATCATGCGACGAGTCAATTCTTGGATAACGATCATGGTGCTGTTGTTGCTGGCGAGCTACCGAAGTGGCTTCGCGGTCAACGATGTGGGCGATTCGAATGTTTCGGTGGTGGATGTGTTTCAAGACAACCGGGTGATTGACGTGGATCCCGGCGACCGGTTCTGGCTGACTGTGCCGGTGGGCAGTGGCTTGGCCGGTGTGGAGGTGCATCGGGAAGGCGACCGGGGCTGGACATGGTTGAAGGCCGGAGAGTTCTTGCCGGTGCAGTATGACCAACCCGGCGAATACACGATCCGGCTCCGAACGGCGCGGGCACGGGTTGTCGCGCCGATGACCGTGCGCGTCTTTGCGCCGCCAGCAGAGTTGGCTGAGCCAAAAGGTCAAGGCGGTATGGTGGCGTTGGCGTCCAGTTCAACGGGGCCGAAGTTCAGTTTGGGCAGTGTGTATGCCGGGCTGTACGAGAACGGCGCAACCAACAAATTCCCGTTGCGGATCGTTTCACAAGGCGCGGGTGATTGCGTGGTGTGGAAGTATGGTGGCGGCTGGACGCGGACATACACGTTTACGGGGCCGGGCGAGATGTCGGACGTGGTGGATGTACCGGCCGGGCAGACGTGGACGCTGGTGAAAAGCAGTGGCGGGACACAAACGCTGTCCACCAACTCGCCGAGCCGGCTCAAAGTCGTGGACTTGATTCTGACGAACGATCTAGGCCATGCGCCGGTGCCGGGGTCGGTGACGAACCTGACTTGGTATGTGCTGACGAACGAGGTGGTGACGTTGCGAGTGATGCCAGGCCCATCATGGGTGACGAATAATCCTGCGGCATCGGCGGGATTGTTTGACTGGACTACCAACAGCGTGGCGTTGCCGGCAACCACGAACCTGACGCAGACGTTCATGCCGGCAGCGGGCAGCAATCTGGTGAACGTGGCCTGCCTGAGTCCAAACACTAGCCCTACGAACCAGTTCACGACGATTTATGGATGGTCTGTGACGTGGAAATCGCGCGACCGCTTTGTTCACGGTGTCATTCAAGTCCCGGCTGAGATGACGAATGTCGCTTTTCGCATCCAGAATCTGACTTCTGGGCAGGAATTTGGTCCGTATTCAGACATCAGCGGCCAATCCCCCGGTTTTCACCGGTATGAACAGGAGGCAGATATTTTTTCAGACGCAGAACTGGAAGCTGATTCGGCGGGAACGCTTCCATCGGAGGTTACTGAGCAGCCCGTGGTCTTTGTTCGCGACTCATCAGATCCGACAAAGCTGCACTTTTACACTGTTTTCGATGCTCTGGGTGAGATTAAGGCGACTCTGACTCACGAAGGAGATGACTACACATCAAAGCATACGCTTACAAACGACACAGCCTTTTCAGAACTCATTGATCTGCTGGATGAGCGAATTCATTCGTTTGAGATACCTGTTGTGGCGGCTGCTCGAGCCAGCACCGGTGAACCACTCGCCGCAACAGCGGCTGAGGCGGGTGGCCTCCGGCAGCGAAACTTAGTGACAAAGACGCTAATTAGCGCTCTCAAGAGCATCAACCCTCAGATCTCATTTCTTAAAGGCGCGGTCAATGGGATCTGGGATGGTTTGCGCGGGGATTGGGACTCTGTCGTGGGAATAGGAGAGTTCATCGGATCACCCGTCATCCGTTCCTCAGAGATCTACCACGCCTTCAAAGTTCTCGGTGCAGAAGGCATCATGGGTGAAGTGGGGCAAATGATTGAAAACTCGCTGTCTTCCTTGCTCAGTGATGCCGAGAAATCCGTACAATGGACGTTCGATCAAACAGATGTCTCCGATGCCGTGGCCATGCGAGCCTATATCATGGGATACACGATGGGGTTTCTTTCCGAACAGATACTCCTCTTGAAGGGAATTGCGCTGGCTGGAAACTCCATCAAAGGAGTTCTGCTTACAACGAAGGTGGGCCAAGTTACCTTGGAGGGTGTTACCGCAGTTCATCGGTTTAGGACGGCGACGCTTCGTTTTGCGAACCAGTTCTGTAAGACAGAAGCCATGATGCAGCAGATGAAGGCCATGGCAGAGGCATTGGGTAAGGTGCAGATTGGAAATAAGACGGCTGGAGAGATTCTCGCTAACCGGGTAACGAAACTGAACATCGTTGCCGAGGAAATCAGCCGTTATGTGAACGGCAAATGGGACGATATCGGTTACCGGGCGCAGATGCGCTTGGCACACGTGATGGAAGCTGTTCTTGGTGAGGATCTGACTGAGAAAGCGATACGCGGTTTTGTTCGTACCTATGAGCGGCTGATCGTAGGTAACGCTGACCGTTGTGACGACCTTCTCAAGCTGATGCAAGAGGCAGACGGCAGCACGGAAAAGGCCTCCCTGAAACAGACTCTCGAATCGGCCAAGGATGCGTTTGATAACACACCCGCTGGGCAACGCCCCAGAATCTACGCGAAAGGTATGGAGAGTGTACATTCGACCACATACCGGTATGTAGACGACATTGGAATCATTCAGAATGGGAAACTACCACAGCACCCCGGAGAGGGATGGTATTGTTCCTTCGACAAGTTCGATGATCAGTTATTGGCCCGTAGTGAGTTGCAGCTTCCCACTCAAAACAGTGCGCGCTATCGGATCGAGATTTCCACAGAAACGATCAAAGACGATATCAGAATCCCGTACGGAAAGTCCGAAGTTGAGCCCTTCTTGGAGCCAAAAGGGGCTGAAGGCGGGACTCCTGTGGTGAAAATCTTCGATCTGCAGACTGGACAATACATTCCGGTCCCATGAGGTGTGGTTTGAACGCATTTGCACTGAAGGAGTCAATCAACCGTTTTCTCGACGACGGAACCAGAAGGTATTCGAAACAAGATTTGGGGGAGTTTGGTGCGTACGATTGGCCTCGAATTGAAGCCTGTATACAAAAGTGGGAGCGACGAGGTCTACTGAAGATTCTCAAACCACTATCTGAAGCGAGCAATGATGATGTCGTAATCGAGATGCTGAACTACATCGACCGGGAAAGTCCGTGGCCTAACTGGCCGCTAAAGAAGCACAAATCGCTATAGGCCGGAGTTTCTTCCTCAAGCACAAGCCGGTCGCCAAGCAACATCAGGAGGTGATTGAGTACTGGCAGGGCCAGGCGAAGAAGTACTGGCTGAAGTTGGATTGCCTGCAAAGCCAGGGCCACATCGCTATCGGGTTGAAACGGTTCGGCGACGCCGAGACGCCAATGGCCATCATGAAATCCATCAAGGAACGCAGCGTGAGCAACGAGGAGATGGGGTTGTTCTGGCGTGAGACTGAGTTGAGTTGGTGGTGGTACCGGGCGCCCATCGAGACGCAGGCGTTGATGATCGAGGCGTTCGACGAAGTCATGGGCGACGCGCAGGCGGTCGAGGACTGCAAAGTCTGGTTGCTCAAACAGAAACAGACGCAAGATTGGAAGACCACCAAGGCCACGGCGGATGCGGTTTATGGCCTGTTGCTGCGCGGCAAGAACATGCTCGCCAGCGACGCGTTGGTGGAAGTCAGCCTTGCCGGTGAGACGATCAAGCCGGAGAAGCTCGAAGCTGGGACCGGTTTCTACGAGAAGAAGTTCGTGCGCGGCGAGATCAAGCCCGACCTGGGCAAGATCACCGTCAAGAAGACCGACGAAGGCGTCAGTTGGGGCAGCGTCCACTGGCAGTACCTCGAGGACATGACCAAGGTCACGCCCTACGAAGGCACGCCGTTAAAGTTGAAGAAGACGCTCTACCGGAAGGACACGACCAAGGCCGGTCAGGTCTTGGAGCCGGTCAAGGGACCGTTGGCCGTTGGCGACGAGTTGGTCTGCCGGATCGAACTTCGCGTGGACCGCGACATGGAATACGTCCACCTCAAAGACCAACGCGGCAGCGGCACCGAGCCGGTGAACGTGCTGAGTCGGACGAAGTTCCAGGACGGTCTCGCCTACTACGAGAGCACGCGCGACACCGCCAGCCACTTCTTCATCCACTACCTGCCGAAGGGCGTGTACGTGTTCGAGTACAGCGTCCGCGTCCAGTTGAAGGGCCGGTATCAGACAGGGATCGCCTCGATTCAGTGCATGTATGCCCCCGAGTTCAACAGCCACAGCGAGAGCTTCGATCTGGAAGTGAAGTAGGCCACAGATGCACACAGATGAGCACAGATGATTCATCCGTGAGAATCTGCGTCTATCTGTGGCTCAAAACGTCATTGTCAGCATCTCGCTTCTCGGAACCAAACCGACAGCATGGTGTCACACCTACAGAACAGAAACATACAAGGGGAGACAAATCATGCAAAAGGTAGTGGCGATTCTGGGAATCTTGGCAGGCGTGTTGACCACTTTCGCGGAGGAAGGACAGAAGGCAAATGCTGCGGTGGCACCATCCACCGCTCCCGCCGTGCTCGAAAAAACCGAATCGGCGGCGCTGGAGACCTTCGCGTGCGCGCTGGCTGACGCTTTCCTCAAAAACGACGAATCGGCATTTCAGGCGCTCATCGTGCCGGCTGAAGTTCTGTCCAAGATACTCTCCCCTGAATTTCTAAAGGGCACACCGGTTGATCTGCATCGGCTATTGGTGGAAGGCAATCTCCAGCGGTTCCGGGAATTTCGAGGCCACTTTCAAGACTTGAAGGGATTTGAATACAGGTTGGATGACCTCGGTTACCGGGAAACGAACGCGGCGCTTTATTCGGAGCCGCGGCGTGCGCTTCACAACACATACATCACGGTGGCCTACGCTCACCGGCTCATTCTGAAGATTCGCGTGGAAGATGTCGTTCTCGTGGACGGCAAGTGCTATCTGTTCAAACTCGATTGATTTGCCCGCGTAGTCAGACGCAATGCTTGGCAAAGACCGATGGAATGTTCATCTGGCCACCATCCATCTGCGCTTGATCTCAGTTGCCCTTTACTTGATGCTTTGAAACAAAAGGAGCCACCGTGAACACTACGAATACGATCCAAAGCACTTTAATCCTGTTGCTTTTGTTGTACAGCGTGGTGGTGTTTCTGGCTGGGATACCGGGCAGACCGTGGTTGGCTTTTGCGGCCATCGTGCTTTGTGCGGTGGCAGTTCTTGTTGGGTTTACTTTGTGGGTCGTTGTTTACAATGCCGGATGGGGAGATGGCGGAGGTCACGACTATGTTTCTGAATCCATTCCCATCGTTGCGGCGGGACATTTCTGCGTCCTGGCTTTTTCCTCGCTGATCAGATCAAGGCAAGCGGCAGCAGCCCTCATCAGTCTCAGCGCTTTCTGCGCCCTGGGCTTGTTCATCGCCGCAACGCAAGGAAAGATGACGGGGTGGATCGTGAGCTGTCTCACATTCTTGTTGAGCGCCCCGATTGCATGGCGGGTGATTCGGGCAAAACCCCGCAAAGATTCAGGCACTCAGGTGGAAGCAAGCCAAGAAACGAGCAGTCCCGAATCAAACTGGTAGTTACCCGAACCCGAGAATGAGAATACGATTGCTCGCTTCCTTGTGTGGGGCCGCGGCGTTCAGCACTGCCACCGCCGCTCCGCGCCTGCCGGTTGACCGCGAGGAAGTCATACGTCGGGCGGATGTGGTGGTTGTGGTGCGGCCAATGCCTTGGAAGAACTGGAATGCACCTGCCCCCTTGCGTGAGTGTATCGTCCGCACGCTCAAAGGCGAATGGCGGGAAAATGCCGAAGCCAAGCTGAGTCAGGAACGCGACTATCGCATGCATGTGCTCCCCTCCAACGTGCCGCAAGGTTTTGGTGTCGCTGCGCTGATCTTCACCAACGAAGCCTATCGGCATGTGACCGGTGCCATGCTCGTCAACAGAAGATCCAGCACGGATGATGTGCCCATCGCAGAAATCGAGGTTCTGTGCGCCTTGATCGCAGAAGATACCGCATCACCAACGAATCACATCAACTCCAAGATCGCTCTTCTGCGTCATTACATGCTTGATGACAAATGGACATACCGGGTCGCCGCGATGAACGTGGCCATCGAGAAGTTTTCCCCCGAAACCCTTCAAGCATTGGAACCGGACCTTATGCTCCAGCTCCATCACGACGAACGGCAAGTGATCGCCGCCGCTGTGCGCGGGTTGGGCCAACTGAACACGTCCTCGACCTGCGAACTGCTTGCCCGGCACGCGACGGACCCGCAAAGCCCGATTCGACTGGAGGCATTGACCGGCTTGGGACTGCACAAGGACAAACGAAAAGTGCCGCTGCTCAAGCCGATGTTGAAAGACCCGGTGCCGTCGGTTCGCGAGCAAGCCTGCCGGGCTTTGAAGAACACACCGGACAAGTCAATCGTACCGGCCTTGATTGACAGGATCGGAGACGATAATTACGCCGTCCGCCGCGCCGCCTGCGATGTGCTTGGCAGTTGGACGGGCGAACCCATCGAGTGCTTTGACCCGTATGACAAAACCAAGCCCCTGCGGTTCTATGTTGGCAAATGGCAACGCTGGTGGCGGAAGAACGAGTCAACCATCCGCCTGCGGGAACCATAGCCTCGGAGTCATCGCTCTTTTGGATGCGACCTGTAACGGGCGCGTTGCTGCCGGGCGATCTGTTTCCACCGGGCTTGTTCGGCTGCCCGGATGCGTTGATCCTGCTTGCCGGCGATGTAGCGTTGCTCGCGTTTCAGTTTGAGATAGCTGTGGTATCGCGATGGATCCAATGAACCGTCAGCGAGCGCACCTTGTACGGCGCAATCCGGCTCGCTGTCATGCGAACAATCGCGAAACCGGCAATTGGCTGCCAACTGTTGAATGTCATGAAACGTGACATCCACACCGGTGCCGTCGGTCCAGAGTTGAAGTTCGCGCATACCGGGACTGTCAATCAACAAGCCGCCAGTCGGCATCACGATCAATTCCCGGCGCGTAGTCGTGTGACGTCCGCGGTCGTCATACTCACCCACCTTCCCGGTTGCTTGCCGGGTCGTTCCGAGGAGCGCGTTGATGAGTGTGGATTTGCCCACGCCGGACGAACCGACAAGAGCGACGGTATGGCCGGACACACAATAAGGACGCAGCACTTCGATGTGGCCCGTCAGTGCGCTTACCGGATGCACGGCGATACCGGGCGCCAATAACTCGATCTCCGCGACCAGTCCGGTCACGTCTTCGCACGCGTCGGCTTTGTTCAAGACAATGACGGGCGTAGCTCCGCTGTCCCAAGCCGGTGCGAGATACCGTTCCACGCGGCGTGGATTGAAATCGCCGTCCAGCCCGCAGACAAGGAACAGCGTGTCCACGTTGGCGGCGACGATCTGTTCCTCAGTTTTTTCTCCGGCCACTTTGCGGGAGAACTTGCTCAGCCGCGGCAACACGGCATGGATGGTCGCACCGGAAACGGCGACCCAATCGCCCACGGCCGGGAAGTCGGTTCGGCTGGTGGCGCTGAATCGAAACTTGCCGGACACTTGGGCGATACGGTCACCCGCTTCGGTGTACAACAGATAATGTTCACGGTCCTCGCGCGCGACGCGCGCGGGTTCGAGTCCATCTTTCCGGTATGGTTGGAATCCAACTTCCACTCGGGGATTCCATCCGAGATCATGCAGATTCATGCAGCGATAGTCCTTGGGGTTCAATGTGAGCGACACGATCAGGAAACGAAACAGACGCCCGGCAGGGGCGGCTGACAGTCACAGATAATGCGTTGGCTGGACTACCGGCGAGCACACCGCGAGCGGGATGTCGGATATGTCTGTGGGGCAAGTTTCATGATCATCGCGCTCCTTTCGGTGTTTGGTTTTGATTCAACGACGCGCAAACAATAGGTCAATTCAGAGCGGCTGTCGAGTGTGAGATTGGAGAGATATGAATCCCTTCCCGCCACCGAGCCGGTGCGCTAGGATTGGCGCCATGATCAAGTTCTCCCGTCTTCCTCTTGCGCTCGTCGTTCTGGCCGGATGCAGCACCTTGCCGGTCAACGCGCCGGATTCACCTCCCGTCGCCAAGAAAATCCCGCGTGTGACCATGCTTCACGGCGAACGATTGGCGGATGATTACTTCTGGATGAGACAAAAGGAAAGCCGTGCCGTGTTGAATCATCTGCGGGCCGAAAACGCATACACGGATTTCGTCATGGAACCAACGTTGCCGTTGCAGAAGAGGCTTTATCAGGAGATGCTCCGATACTTGCAGGCCACGGATCGCAGCGTGGCGTACCGAGATGGAGATTGGTTCCGGTATTATCGCACCGAGGCCGACAAACAGTATCCTATCTACTGCCGTAAAAAGTTGTCGCTCAGCACGGCGGAAGAAGTTGTGCTCGACCTCAACGCGCTTGCGGCCGGCAAGCAATACATTGATTTGGGAGGACATGAGTATAGCGACGACGGAAACTGGCTGGCCTACTCGGTGGATGAAACGGGTTTTCAGGAGTACACGCTGTTTGTCAAAGATCTCCGCACCGGCGCTCTTTTGCCCGACCGGATCACCAACGTGGCTGGGTTCGTTTGGGCCGCGGACAACCGGACGATCTTTTGCCTGACCGAGGACTCCGCCAAACGAGCGCACCGGGTATGGCGACACGAGCTGGGGGCGAAGTCGGATGTGTTGGTGTACGAAGAAAAGGACGAGCTGTTCTCCCTGGGAATCGGCCGCTCGCGCAGCAAGAGTTACATCTTCGTCGCCGCCGCGAGCAAGAACACCACCGAGTATCGCTGCGTTCGTGCGGATCAGCCGACGACGGCGTGGCGGGTCATTGCCCCCCGCCAGCTTGATCACAAATACGATGTGGATCATGCCGGCGATCTGTTTTACATCCGCACCAACGATGCCGGGTCCAATTACCGGCTGGTCACGGCACCGGTCGCCGACACGCGGCGTGAAGCCTGGAAAGAACTTGTCCCCCACAGGATGGATGTCTCGCTTGATGATGTGACGTTGTTTTCCGGTCATGTGGTGTTGCACGAGCGCGCGAACGGATTGCCGACGCTGCGCGTGCTCAATCTCCGGTCAAACGAATCCCGAACGATCACGGTGCCGGATCCGACGTATTCGCTTTACGCTTCGGAGAATGCCGTCTTCCACACCAATGTCTTCCGCTATGGATACGCTTCCTTGCGCGTGCCGGATTCGGTTTACGACTACGACATGGAGGCCGGCAAGAGCGTGTTGTTGAAACAGCGGCCGGTGCCCGGCTTTGATCCCGACCAATTCGAAACGAAACGCATCCTCGCGACCGCCACTGATGGCACGAGGATTCCCATCTCGTATGTGCAGCGCAAAGGCGAGCCGGTGCGCGCGTTGTTGCTGGATGGCTACGGCGCGTATGGGCTCGCCAACGATGTCTGGTTTTCCACCCAGCGGTTGTGTCTGCTCAATCGCGGCGTGGCGTTCGCCGTGGCTCATGTGCGAGGCGGCGGCGAGTTCGGCCAGTCGTGGTACGACGCCGGACGGCTCAGAAACAAACGCAACACGTTCACCGATTTCATCGCCTGCGCGGATCACCTCGTCCGGGAGGGTTATGTTTCGCGTGAGAAACTTGGCATTACCGGTGCCAGCGCCGGTGGGCTGACAATGGCAACCGTGTTGAATATGCGTCCCGATATCTGCCGGGCGGCTTTGATTGAGGTGCCGTTTGTGGACGTAATCAACACCATGCTGGACGAGTCGTTGCCGTTGACCGTCGGCGAGTTCGAGGAGTGGGGCAATCCCAAGGTGAAAGCCGATTATGAGTATATTCGCAGGTACAGTCCGTACGAGAATTTGTCAGTGACCAACTACCCGGCGATGTTGGTGAAAACGTCTTTGAATGACAGCCGGGTGATGTACTGGGAACCGGCCAAGTACGTGGCAAAGTTGCGCACGTTGAAAACGGACTCGAATCCGTTGTTGCTGCAGACCGAACTGGATCCCGCCGGGCACGGCGGTCGCAGCGGCCGGTACGATGCCATGAAGGATATCGCTTTCGATTACGCTTTTCTGCTGACAGCGTTTGGATGGTAGAGGGCGGCCGGGACTAGTCAACATCGCACTTTCTGCTACCATCCGCCGCATGAGCAACATCATGGCCGGCATTTTGCCGGCGTTCAGTCTGTGGCAACGCGAGATGGTTCGGTTCGTCCGTCAACGGGACCGGATCATCGGCGCGCTGGGAACACCGGTCGTTTTTTGGCTGTTGTTGGGGTCGGGACTGGGACGCTCGTTTCAAACGGCGCAGGGACAGGGATACCTGGAATACTTCTTTGCCGGCACGCTGGTCATGATTTTGTTGTTCACGGCCATTTTCTCCACGATTTCCGTCATTGAAGATCGCCGGGAAGGTTTTCTTCAAGCCGTGCTCGTGGCTCCTGTCGGGCGGACCGCGCTGGTGTTTGGCAAGTTGTTGGGCGGAACCGCGCTCGCGGTGTTGCAGGGATTGCTCTTTCTGGCGTTGGCGCCGTTGACAGGCATCACGCTCAATCCTGCCGGCCTCCTTTGGCTGGTGATCACCATGCTCGTGCTGTCGTTTGCGTTGACGGGTCTCGGTTTTCTGCTGGCTTGGCGCATGAACTCCACACAAGGGTTTCATGCCATCATGAATCTGTTTCTCATCCCGATGTGGTTGTTGTCGGGCGCGGTATTTCCTTCGTCGGGCGCGCCGGCGTGGATGGGATGGGTGATGAAACTCAATCCACTGACGTACGGCGTGACGGCCATTCGCGAGGGTTTGTATTGGCCCGGCATGGCAGCCGTGAACGTGCCGGCGTTTGTCGTTACGATGATCTTCGCCGCCACGATGCTCGGTTTGTCTTTGGCGGCCACGCGACGGGTGATACAAAGCGATCTCCTATGAAAGCCCGCACCATTCTCAATATCGGAGTGACGGCCACGTTTCTCATCGTGGTCGTAACGGTCATGATGATCGCCATCCGCGGCGGGGCGAAAACAAAAACGCTCTCCAAGTTGCCTGTCCTCGGCAGCGTACCGGACTTCCACCTGGTCGAAGCCAATGGCGAACCGCTCGCGTTGTCGAACCTCACCGAGAAAGTCTGGATCGCCAGTTTCATCTTCACGCGCTGCGCCACGGCTTGTCCGCGGATGATGCGCGCCGAGGTGAGATTGCAGTCCGCTTTGCCCGTCCGCAACGATCTGAAGCTGGTCACCTTTTCCGTTGATCCTGATTTCGACACGCCGGAGAGGCTGACGCAGTATGCCGAGATGTTCGGCGCGGACCGCGGCCGGTGGCTGTTCCTGACCGGTAACCGCAAACAGCTATTTCAGATCGCCATTGAGGGATTTCACCTCGGCGTCGCCGAAGCGGATCCCGATGACGAAATGCCCATCTTGCACAGCACGAAGTTCGTGCTGGTGGACCGGCGCGGCTTGATTCGCGGCTACTTTGACAGCGAAGACGAACAGCAGATGGACGCGCTGAAACTTGCCGTGCGAAAAGTGTTGGCGGAGAAATCCTGATGACCGCGACCGACCTCCCGGCAGTGAACGCCTCGTTGAACGCCTTGAGCGGCGCGTTCCTCATCCTTGGATACATCTTCGTTCGCCGGAAAAATCAGACGGCGCACATCGCGTGTATGGTCGCTGCCCTGCTGGTATCCGCGGCATTTCTGGTCTGTTACGTTTATTACCATTTTCATGCCGGCTCGACGAAGTTCACCGCCGACGGCCCGGTCCGGTACATCTATTTTGCGGTCCTTCTCAGCCACACAATCCTGGCCATGCTCGTGGCCTTGTGGATGGTGCCGGTCACGGTGATTCGCGCGCTCCGCAAACGATACGAAACCCACAAGAGCATCGCTCGCTGGACGTTCCCGTTCTGGTTGTATGTCTCGGTGACCGGTGTGCTCATTTATTTCATGCTGTACCACTGGTATGCTCCGTCCCGGTAAAATCATCTTGCTGCTCAGCGGATTGGTGTGCGCCGGCAACCTTCTGGCCGCCCACGGCGTCATCACCGGCAAGGTTTCGCTGCAAGGCAAACCGCCCGCCATCCGCAAGATGAATGTCGCTCACGACGTCGAAGTGTGCGGCAAGACTCCGCGTCCACTGCAATCGCTGGAGTTGGCCGAAGACGGCGGCATTGGCCAGGCCATCATCTATCTCAACGTGGCCGGCGTGCCCGGCCCCACCACCAACACCGCGGCGTTGTTGGATCAGCGCGATTGCGCCATCGAACCGCGCGTGCAAATCGCCCGCAGCGGTGCGCCACTGATTGTTCGCAACCACGACCCCATCCTGCACGTGGTGCGGTTGGATCTTCTCAGCAACACGAACCCGCCGGCCGCGCTGGCCACGATTGCCGCGCCGTATGCCGGCTTCGAACGCAAGTTCCTGTTGCCGGCCTACAAAGACCCCACGCTGCTGCGCGTCTGTGGCATCAACGGTCACGAATGGATGACGTCGTACATTGCCGTGTTGCCCCATCCGTGGTCGGCCGTCACGGACGGAGCCGGTAAGTTCACCATACCGGACGTGCCGCCGGGAGCGTACCGGCTGAAGGTGTGGCATGAAACATTGGGCGCCACCACGGTGGATGTGACCGTCGCCACCAATCGCTCCGCTCACGTCGCTGTGACGTTACCGGCTCGGTGAGAGCGCTTCGTAGCGGAGCCGCGCGGCCGCGGCGTTGTTCGTTTCACCGATCGCCTCAAAGCTTTCCGCCAATGCGCGCCACAGTTTGGGATCGTTGATCTGTTTCTCCGCCGGCTCGCGCAGGATCCGAATCGCATCGCGATGCCGGCCCGCTTTGATGTACGCGAAAGCCAGGTTCTTGAGCGCGTATCCGCTTTTTGGCGCCACCCGGACCGCGTGTTCGCCATGTTCGATGGCCTTGTCCAGTTCGCCGTTGTTCATGTGCCAAAGCGTGAGGTTGGCATGAGCCGGCAAGTTGTCGGGATTGGTCAGGAGAACACTCTGAAAAAGCGCGCCGGAGTTTTGCCAGACCTTCGTGCGCTCGATTGTCAACACGCTCAACCCCCACAGAATGGCCGCGGACACCAACGCGACCGGCACGGCGGTCTTCCATCCTCCCCGATACGTGATGCTGATCAACGGCAGCGCCAGTATCGCCGACAAAATCATGGAAGGAAGATACGCATACCGGTCGGCCACAATGTGAATGCCAACCGGAGCAATTCCAATCGTCGGTGACAGTGTGACCAGGTACAGCAACCAAGCCGGCAGAATCAGCGGCGCGCGTTTTCTGGCCGCCACACAGATACCGGTAACGACGACCAACGCCACGAAATGAGCCAGCGCCACCGGCCACGTCCAACCCAGTTCTTCATACACGGGATAGATGGCGTTGAGCTGGAACGGCCAGATTGTTTTCACGACGTAGAACAAGGAACAATACCCCACCAGACCCATTCGTCCCCATACCGGTATGATTTCCAGCGATGAAAGCGTTTCCACGTCACCGGATGTCTGTGACAGGATGGTGGCAACGCCCACCGCCACGCTGACGAGAACGAACGGAATCTTGTTAAGCCACTGAAACCGCCGCCCGTGCATCCAGTCCAGCAACAGCACGACGACGGGAAATGTGACGCCCGCCGACTTGGAAAGCGCCGAGGCCGTCGCGCACACGAAACTGACTGCGAGCGCACGGCGGCGGCCCAGCCGCATCCAGCGCAGGTACGCCAGCAGTCCAAGCAAATAAAAGAACGCGAAGAGGACGTCTTTGCGTTCCGTGACCCAAGCGACCGATTCCACTCGCAACGGATGAACACCGTACAGCGCACCGGCCAAAACCGCCGCCCAGAGGCGCACTCTCTCGGGAAACTGTTTGAGGACCGGCAATTTCCAGAGCAGCACGATCAACAGCCAGACGTTGGCCGCGTGCAGAACCAGGTTCGTCAGATGATAGCCAAATGGATCGCGTCCCCAGACCCGGTAGTCTATCGCGAACGACAGCCACGTGAGCGGACAGTAGAGCTTGGCGACCGGCTGGGTGAACATGGCGCGAACGTTGGATGCTGACAG